>JAIROU010000349.1 GCA_031257375.1 Bifidobacteriaceae bacterium | reverse complement strand
GGCAGCAGCCGGTCGAACATCTCGCCCAGCACGCCGGGAGCTCCCACTTCGTCGGCCACACGACCATCATCCGCCAAGCCACCAACAAACCGCCACTAATTTATCGGCGTGTCCTTAGCGTTCCCAACAGACCGCTTATACTGTAGAATGGCGTCCAGGGGACTCCTTATGCGCGAAGCACCGTTGCCTTTGGCGGCCCAGCGCGCGATCACAAAGCTGGGCGCCGACATCTCGTTCGCCCGCCGGCGGCGGCACATCACGCAAGCCTCCCTGGCGGAGCGCATGGGCGCGTCCGTGTCCACCGTGAGGCGGATGGAGAAGGGCGACGCGCGTGTGCCGATCCACTTCTACGCCCGCGCCCTGCATGTGTTCGGCGAGATCGAATCGCTGGCGCAACTGCTGGACACCGAGAACGACCAGATCGGCCTGGCGTTGGCCAACCAGCGGCTCCCCCAACGGGTCCGGCAGTCGAAGACACGGGAGGCCTGGTGATCCCGGCGGCGGCGCGTCGCCGTTCACATCAACGGCTTGGACGCTCCGATCGGCTCGCTCGACTGGGTCAAGGACGGGCGGCGCGAATACTCAGCCTTCGGCTATCCGCCCTCGCCAGCGAGGCTTGAGTCGGGCGGACGGCTGCGAGCGGCGGTCAGGCGCCGACGGGGGCGGGTCCGCGGGAGCCGGACAGGCGGGTGGCCAGGCGCGAGCTGCCGCGGTAGATGGCGGCTTGCAGCATCAGCACGCCCACCACCAGCGGCAGGACCGGGAACATGTAGATGATCGGCAGGCCGACCCAGTTGTGCAGGAGCTCGAGGATCTGGGCGCCCTCGGGGTCGAAGAAGTAGAAGTAGTTGGCCTGGGACAGCACTGTGGCCCGGACGGCCAAGTTGAACACGGCCATGATCCCGACCAGCAGGCCGAAGCAGCCGAGGGTCTTGAAGGCCTCGCGGTAGCTCGGGCGGTACAGTCCCAGGGCCGCGATCAGGGCGCCGATCACCACGTTCAGCCCGTGGGACCCGAAGAAGCCGATCGACAGCGGCGTCAGCGCGCCGACGCCCTGGATGCCCTCGGCGGGCGAGAACAAGGCCAGGAAACCGGCCAGGCAGCCGATGAAGTAGACGAACCCGCGCAGCCAGTTGACCTTCAACACGATCGCCGGGATCAGGCTGAAAGTGACCAGCGAGCACAGCTGCAGCGGCATGTCATAAATCACATGGGCCGGGAAGTCGCTCTGCGTCATCAGACCGAACATGTACAGTCCGAAGCAGGCCAGGTTCCCGGCCGTCGCCCCGATCAGCAGGTTGCGCCGCCCGGCCTCGCCCAGGCGCCGCCCGACCAGGTAGAGCCCCGCGCCCGCGACCGCCAGCGCCGCCACGAAGACGAACCAAGGGGCGGAGAAGACGAAGATCGGAGGGTTCACAGGTTCCTACCTTTCGCTAATCCCGATGGACGGCTGGGCGCCGCGCAGAGCCACTTCGCACTATAGACGCCCGCGGCGCGACCAGGCCAGCGCCAGGGCGCCGCGCGCCGAAACCGCCGCCCGCGCCCGAAAGCCGGGCGGGCGGCATCGGCGGCCTGCTCAGTCGTCTTCGGCGGTCAAGTTCCGGGTCTTGGTCAAGTCGAGCGGGATGCCGGGGCCCATGGTCGTCGCCAGGGTGCCTTTCAGCAGGTAGCGGCCCTTGGAGGTGGCCGGCTTCAAGCGGATGACCTCTTCCAGGGCGGCGCCGTAATTCTCGACCAGGTCCTGGTCGGAGAAGGACAGCTTGCCGATGATGAGATGCAAGTTGGCGTGCCGGTCGACCCGGAACTCGATCTTGCCGCCCTTGATCTCGGTGACGGCCTTGGCCACGTCCATGGTGACGGTGCCGGTCCGGGGGTTCGGCATGAGCCCGCGCGGGCCGAGGATGCGGCCCAGACGGCCGACCTTGCCCATCAGATCGGGCGTCGCCACGGCGGCGTCGAAATCGGTGTAGCCGCCGGCCACCTTCTCGATCAGCTCGTCGCCGCCAACCTCGTCGGCGCCGGCCTCGATCGCTTGGTTGGCCCGCTCGCCCACGGCGAAGACCACAACCCGGGCGGTCTTGCCGGTGCCGTGCGGCAGGTTGACGGTGCCGCGGACCATTTGATCGGCCTTGCGGGGATCGACCCCCAGCCGCAGGGCGACTTCAACCGTCTGGTCGAACTTGGCCGAGCCGACCTTTTTGGCCAGGCGCACCGCCGCCAGCGGCGAATAACGTTCGGTCTTGTCCACCAAGATGGCGGCCTTCTTGTACTCCTTGGAGCGCTGAGTCATCTGCTTTCCTTTGCTTTCGCGGTTATTCTGCGCAGTTGTGGTCCGGGCCAGCGCGGCCCTCCCACAGTTGTCCCGCCCCGGCCCGGCCGGGCGGTCAGTCGGTCAGTCGGTAACCGTCACGCCCATCGACCGGGCGGTCCCGGCGATGATCTTGGCGGCGCCGTCCAGATCGTTGGCGTTCAGGTCCGGCAGCTTGGTCTGGGCGATCTCGCGCACCTGGGCGGCGGTGATCGACCCGACCTTGGCGCTGTTCGGCGTGGCCGAGCCCTTGTCCAGGCCCGCCGCCTTCTTGATCATCTCGGCGGCCGGCGATGTCTTCAGCACGAAGCTGAACGACCGGTCCTCGTAGACGGTCAACTCCACCGGCACCACGTTGCCGCGCTGCGATTCGGTGGCGGCGTTGTAAGCCCGGCAGAACTCCATGATGTTGACGCCCTGGGCGCCCAGGGCCGGGCCAATCGGTGGCGCCGGATTGGCTTGCCCGGCCTGGATCTGGAGTTTCAGAACGGCCGAGACCTTCTTCCTAGGAGGCATTATCAGGTCCTTTGCTTACCTCGCGTGTTTCCGTATCAAAATATGTCCGATGCCGCTTGGCCAGGCGCGAGAACCACCTCGCCCAACGCTTCGGACGCTTATCAGGCTAGGAGGTCGGCGAAAAAGCCGGCCTCCTAGCCCAAAACTCTGCTTGCCTTCCGCGTTTCCGCTGGTCAGCCTTCGGCTGCCCCTCGTCAACACGGCCGGGCCGTGGTTATTCACCACGGCCCTAGGGTTGTTTGGACACTTGGCTGAAGCTCAACTCGACGGGCGTCTCGCCGCCGAAAATGGAGACCAGCACTTTCAGCTTGCCGGTCTTGGCGTTGACCTCCGAGATGGTGGCGACCAGCGTCTCGAAGGGGCCGTCGGTGATGGTGACCGTCTGCCCGACCGCGAAATCGCTCAGCGGCACGGCCGCCCCGCCGCCGTGCGCCGCCGCCGCGCCCTGCCCGGCCGGGCCGACCGCCTCGGGCTTGGGCGCCAGCATCGAGACGACCTCGTCCAAGGTCAAGGGCACCGGCTGGTGGGTGTGGCCGACGAACCCCGTCACGCCGGGGGTGTGGCGCACGGCGCCCCAGGAATCATCGTTCAGGTCCATTCGGACCAGCACGTAGCCGGGGATGCGGACCCGCTTGACCACCTTCGGCTGGGAGTTCTTGATCTCGGTGACTTCCTCCATCGGCACCTGGACCTCGAAGATGGCGCCTTCCTGGTTGAGCGAGGCGCGACGGGTCTCGAGGTTGTGCTTGACCCGGTTCTCCTGGCCGGCGTAGGAATGCACCACGTACCAGCGCCCCTCCTTGGCCGCCAGTTCCCGGCGAAGCTCGTCCAGCGGGTTGACCAGCGGCTCGGTCGGCTCGGCTGGGAGGTCGCCGGGACTGGCGGGCGCCTCGGCGGCATCGGCGGCGGGCTGGTCCAGCGGTGCCGCGGTCGCGGCATCGTCACCTGCCCCACCGGCTTCAGCGGCCGGTGGGGCCGTCCCGGCGGCATCGGCGTCATCGGCGGCGGGCTGGTCCAGCGGTGGCGCGATCTCGGCATCGTCACCTGCCCCACCGGCTTCAGCGGCCGGTGGCGCCGTCCCGGCGGCATCGGCGGCTGGCTCGGCGGGCGACGTCGGGGCGTCAGCGGCATCGGCCTCTAGTTGGTCCGGCGACGTAGCGGCCTCGGCGCTGGCCGCGTCTTGGTCCGGGGCCTCACCGGCGGGCGCGGCCAAGGGCTCGGCCGACTGGCGGCCCGCCTGTTCATCAACCACTCTTGATCCCTCTGCTTCTTCCTCGATCGACCTAACCGAACACCCACATGATGACCTCGCCGATCAGCGTGTCGATGCCAAAGATGAACGCCATAACGATCAGCACGAAGACAACCACCACGCTCGAGTAGGTCATCAACTCCTGACGGGTGGGGCGGACCACCTTCCTCAGTTCGGAGATCACCTGGCGGACGAATCGCACCAGCCGGGCGATCGGACCGAGCCGACGTTCGGTCGCCTCCGCAGCTTTGGCCATGACTTCCCTCCGGTGTGTTGATGCTGATAATGCGGGACCGCAGCGGTCCGTTGGTTCTTGAACTCGCAGGGCAGGCGGGACTCGAACCCACAACCGCCGGTTTTGGAGACCGGTGCGCTACCAATTGCGCCACTGCCCTAAGGCGTCGGCGACCAGCCTCCAAGGCGCGCTGAAGCAAACTCGGACGTTGGAACGCCAGCCGCCCAGTGTATGCGATAGTGACCCCCAATGGCCAACCGGCCGCGGGCTGGCGGCGGCGCGACCAAAGCGGCTGGGCGGGCGGCGGGCTGGCGCGGCGGGGCCGGCGCGGCGCGAATTGCGGGTTTGACGCCGATCTGCCCCGGGCCGGGCCTGGTTCGCGGGGCAGATCGGTCACAAAGTCGCAATCCGGCCCCGGGCGGGGCCGGAACTGCGTGTCGGTGGCGCGTGGAATGATTGGGGGCGTGACCAAACCCCGCTCGCGCGTGTCCCAGCGGACCGGCGCCATCGCGCCGTCAGCCACCTTGGCCGTCGACGCCAAAGCCAAGGCCCTGAAGGCCGAGGGCAAGCCGGTGATCGGATTCGGGGCCGGCGAGCCCGATTTCCCGACCGCCGACTACATTGTCGAGGCAGCCGTCCGGGCCGCCCGCGACCCGGCCAACCACCGCTACACCCCGACCGCCGGGCTGCCCGAACTGCGCCGCGCCATCGCCGAGAAGACCATGCGGGACTCGGCCCACGGCGTCGAGTGGAGCCAGGTGCTCGTCACCAACGGCGGCAAACAGGCCGTCTACCAGGCCTTCGCCGCCCTGCTCGACCCAGGCGACGAGGCCCTGCTGCCCACCCCCCACTGGAACACATACCCGGAGGCGATCAAACTGGCCGGAGGCGTGCCGGTGACGGTTTTCGCCGGCCCGGAAGCCGGGTACAAGGTCACCGTCGACCAGCTCGACCGGGCCAAGACCGAGCGGACCAAGCTCCTGGTCTTCGTGTCGCCCGCCAACCCGACCGGGGCGGTGTACACGGCGTCGGAGACCGAGGCGATCGGGCGCTGGGCGCTGGACAACGGCCTCTGGGTGGTGACCGACGAGATTTACGAGCACCTGGTCTACGACCAGATGCCCTTCACCTCGATCGTCACGGCGGCGCCGGGCTTGGCCGACCAGGCCGTGATTCTGAACGGCGTGGCCAAGACCTACGCCATGACCGGTTGGCGGGTCGGCTGGATGATCGGCCCGCCGGACGTGGTCAAGGCCGCCACCAATCTGCAGTCGCACTTGACCTCGAACGTCGCCAACGTCTCGCAGCGGGCGGCCTTGGCGGCAGTCAGCGGCCCGCTCGACACGGCCGTCGCCATGCGCCAGGCCTTCGACCGGCGGCGGCGCACCATAGTCGGCATGTTGCGCCAGATCGACGGCCTTTATTGCCCGATGCCGCAGGGTGCCTTTTACGCCTACGCCTCGGTTCAGGGGTTGCTCGGCAAGACTATTCGGGGGGCGCGCCCGATGACTTCGTCGCAGTTGGCTTCGCTGATCTTGGACGAGGCCGAAGTGGCGGTGGTGCCGGGCGAGGCCTTCGGGCCGTCTGGTTACTTGCGGCTGTCTTACGCGCTGGGGGATGCGGACCTGGAAGAAGGCGTCAGCCGGATCCAGGCTTTGTTGGGCGAGGCCCGCTGAGCGGGCCGGCGCGGTCTTGGGCTGGGGCTTGGGGCTGGGGCTTGGCCTGTGGCCGGGCGCCAGGCCGGGCAAGCGACTGGTGGCGCGGACGCGGACGGCTTCGGCGCCTGGTCGGGCGCCTGACCTGGGACTCGGGATGGGCCTTGCGGCGGGGACGAGTCCGGGGCCTGTGCTGAGACCGGGATTGGGGCCTGACCTGGGGCTGAGCTTGGTCGGCGGGTCGGCCTGTCCAGATAATGAGACGACCGATGCTCGTTTTGCTTTTCAGGCCGGTAAGAGTTCTACTGTAAGAGCCGCCCAATGCTTTGGCGGTATGGCCGACCGCCTGTTGACACCGCAGGCCCGTCGGCCAACCACTCGGGATTGGGGTATCCCGAGGGGCCGGGAGGCGCCACGGGGGAGGCGCCTCCCGGCCCATTTTTCTACAACAGCGCCGACCATGTTGATTGTTCCCGGATCGAGCGCTTGGCGCGCATTTCGCTGGCGGCTGAACTGTGATCGGGGGGCGGGAGCCGGGCGGGTTCGGCGCGGCCGCTCGCGGGCTTCAAGCCCAGGTGGACGCATCGACCCTGGACGAGAGGCCGGGCTGGGGCGCGTCGAGCCGCTTGGCCGCCCCGGGCGGACCCATCGAACCTGGCCGAGAGGCCGGGCGGTCGATGATGCGTGACCTGGCCCTGCTCCCCAAAGCCCATCTGCATCTGCATTTCACGGGGTCAATGCGGATGGCGACCCTGTTGGAGCTGGCCGATCAGCAAGGCATTCGGATGGCGCGCGGCCTGGCCGAGCCCGCCGCCATGCATCTGTCCCCAGACGAGCGCGGCTGGTTCCGCTTCCAGCGGCTCTACGACTCGGCCCGGCAGGCGGTGCGCGGCGAGGCGGCCATGCGCCGGATTGTCCGCGAGGCCGCCCTCGACGACGCCGCCGAAGGGTCCGGCCGCCTCGAATTGCAGATCGACCCGACCAGTTACGCGCCGCACGTCGGCGGGATCACCCCGGCCCTGGAGATCGTCATGGACGAGGCCCGCGCCGCGTCCGCCGCCACCGGGGTCGAGGTCGCGCTGGTGGTGGCGGCCTCGCGGCTGCGCCACCCGCTCGAGGCCCGCACCCTGGCCCGCCTGGCCGTCCGCCACGCCGGGGACGGACCGGGCCAGGTGGTCGGGTTCGGCCTGTCCAACGACGAGCGCCGGGGCGACACGGACGAGTTCGCGCCAGCCTTCGCGATCGCCCGGGCGGCCGGGCTGGCGGCCGTGCCGCACGGCGGCGAACTGCTGGGGCCGGATCACGTTCACCGATTGGTCCGCTCCCTCAAGCCCGACCGCCTGGGGCATGGCGTGCGGGCGATAGAACATCCGGCGGTGATGCGCGAACTGGTGGCAGACGGCATCGTGCTCGAGTTGTGCCCCCTGTCGAACGTCGCCCTGGGGATCTACCCCGGCCCGGCGGCGGTGCCCATCCGGCCCCTGCTCGAGGCGGGCGCCCAGGTCACGCTGAACGCCGACGACCCGCTCGTTTTCGGCTCCCGGCTGCTCGCCCAGTACGAGATGTTGCGCCTGGTCCACGGCTTTTCCGATGCCGAGTTGGCCGGTTTGGCCGCGTGTTCGGTCCGGGCCTCGCGCGCTCGCGACGCCACCAAGCGCCGGTTGCTCGACGGGATCGGCCGCTGGCTGGCCCGTTGAGTTCGCCGGCCGGGCGGACCTGTGGGTGCGGACCGTGGACAGCCCGGCGGTCTTCCGCGCCGACCCGCCCACCGCGTGGGCGAGCATCTGCCTCTCCGCGGCCGTCAGGTGAACCCCGACCTCCTCGACTTTCCGATACGACTGGTAATCGTCGATGTTCTCCCCGGTCAGGCCCTCCGGGTTCATGTAATGCCGGCCGGCCGCGGAGCAGGTGACCTCGATCACGGCGTCCGGGACGCGGACGAGGAGCCGCCCCTCCTCCCCGACCCAGTCGGCCAGGTCGGCCAGCGCGGCCAACGGCGGCAAACCCATGTCCGTCCTCCCGTGTGTCTCCCGCGCGGCGGCCCGCCCGAACTCCGGGGCGGGCCGCCGCGCCGGGCGTCAGGCGACCGTGTAGTTCCTGGACGCCTGCCCGCCCGGGGTGGTCACGATGACCGCCGGGGCCACCGGGACGGCCGGCACCACGACGCCCGCCGGGTACCCGTCGGCCTGCAGCCGGTTGATCGGGTTGGCGACCTGGAAGCCCACCCGGAACACCACCCGCAGCGCCTTGGAGTCCTGCTGCATCAGGTTGACGACGACCTTCCCCTCGTCGTCGGAGATGACGCCCTCGGAGAACCACTTCCAGGTGATGTCTTGGCGCACGCCGATCACGTACTTGCGCCAGTCGACCGCGGCGAGCAGCGCGGACTCGGTGTCCCACGCGCCGTTCTCGACCGGGTTCAGCGGCAGCCCGAACAAGGTGGCCGGCTGGCCCTGCGCGAGCGGCTGCCCGTAGATCGGGACGCCGTCCTGGGAGCGGAGCTGCCTGAGCCGCCACTCCAGGCCCGGCTGGGACGCGAACGTCCCGATCGGGTACCCCTGGGCGGCGAGCCGCTCACCCAGGAGCGCCACGTCCTGGGCGAGGTCTTTGCCCGCCCCGTACTCGACGGTGTTCCCGGCCGCGATCGCGGCCGGGACGATCCCGGCCGGCCACGACGCGGGCTTGTCCACCCCGAACAGGGCCGCCTGGTCGACCTTCAACCCGATCGCCTCGACCAGGTACGGCTGCACCTCGGGCCACAGGGGGATGTTCGCGTCGTCCACCAACGAGTCGGGGATGACCACGATGGCCGCCAGCTCCTCGGCGGTGATCGACAGGTTCCCCCACTGCTGCTTCGTGGTCTGCTTCAACCCGATGTCGCCGTTCACCCAATACGCGATCGGGAAGGAGTTGAGCACGGGCTGGACGCGCACTTTCGCGGACATCGGCACCCGGCGGGCGCGGGAGAGCACGACCGAGTTTTTCGGGGCCTCCTTGATCACTTCTTTGGAGATCTCGGGCGGGACCATCGTCCCCGCGTCGAGGTCGGTTCTGGAGATTATGTCGTTGTAGCCCACGTCGGGCCTCCTTCAGTTGGTCTTGCTGGTGATGAAATGGCGCAGCGGGTCGATGTTCCCGGCCGGCGGATTCGGGTCCGTCCCGGCCCTGAGCGGCTGCTCGCGGGGCCTGCCCGCGGGCGTTTGGGGGCCGCCCGCCTGGAGCAGCGCCCGAAGCCTGCGGATGTTGTCCCTCACCTGCTCGGGGGTGTCCCCGGTGATGAACGGCAGGTGGTCGGCGGTCAGCCCGGCGGCCATCGCCTCTTTGAGGACCAAGTTCTCCCGGGCGTGGGCGGCGGCTTGGGCCTTCAACTCCTCGGCCTGTCTCGCGGCCCGCTCCTGGTCGGTCAGCTTCGCGTCCTCGAACGCTTTCAACTGCGCCTCCAGTTCGGCGTTCCGGCTGGTGGTGCGCTCCTTGTCGCCCCTCAGGCCCTGGATCAGCTTCCAGGCGGCGTCCGGGTCGAACGGCTCGTCGCCCCACGGCGGGGCCTGCCCGCCCGGCTCGGGCACGCCCGGCTCGGGGCCGGCGTCCGACGG
>JAIROU010000146.1 GCA_031257375.1 Bifidobacteriaceae bacterium | reverse complement strand
CTCAAACGCCGCCGCGCCTTGTCCAACGCCTTGGGGTTGGGGTGCGCCCGGCGGGTCCCGTCGCTTGAGACCGCGGCGGCCAAAACCCGATGCCCCAGATCGATCCCCGTGGCTTGGTGAATTGGCGCGGGGGCGTCCGGGATCGGGGCGTCCACTGCGAAACTGACCTCGTAAGACCCGTCCGGGTTGCCGATGACCACCACACTCGACGGGTCCGACGGCAAGTCGCGAGTCCAGCGAAACTTGACCCAGCCGATCTTCGGCAGCCGAACCCAACCCCACTTGCAACCGTCTGGATGTCTGACTTGGAACCGGGCTGAGCGGGTGAACTCCGCGGATTGCCGCCCGCTGCGGGTTTTGAACACCGGGCGGCCGACTCTCCGAGGCGGTTTGGCGTCTTTCGGCAACAGCCCGACTTTGATTTTGGCGTTGAACTCGCGCCGCGCTTTCAGATAACTGTAGAACCGCGCATGGGCGCCCTGGGCGTGCCTGGCCGCTTGCTGCACTGGTGTGACCGACACTTCAGCCAGCCAAGCCCGCTCAGGCGTCTTCTTGGCGTCGGTTATGAGACGTTTGCAAAGGTCGTTGGCCGATGGGATCGGCTGCTTCGCGCTGTGAGCCGCGCGGCGGGCGGCCACGAAGTCGTTGTAAACCACCCTCACGCAGCCGAACAGGCGGGCAAGCGCTTGGCACTGCCCCTTGTCGGGATACGCCCGGTAGTTGAAACGGCTGGTCACGGTCATGTAGAACCTTTGAGGCTGGAAGATGTTCGCTTCTAGTGTTAACGAACACCAAAATCGAAACAGCGCACGGCGATTCCCCTCCAATCTGAAGGTTGGAGTCCCCTCGCCATTTATTGATGGCCCCGTCTGCCCCGAGTGCGGGGGGAGTTCGCGATGACTGGCGCAAATCGATTGCCCAGAGGTGTGTTCCAAATCGCCAAACCGGCGCTGCCGCGCCGCCAACACCATCGACTAGGAGGCCCAATATGCCAACCTCGCTGACCCGCGCCCAATTGCGCGTCCTGGCCGACGCGCTCTACGCCGTCTATGCCGTCGACCTCCAGCCCCGAGTCACCGCCGAGGACATCGAAATGGTGCGAGCCGCGCCGCTGGAAGACCTGCTGGTGGCGGCGGGCCGGGCTGGCCGGCCAGAGTACGCCGTCCGAGCCGTGCGGCGAGATCTGGCCGACGGCGATCTGCCGGCCTGGATCGCCCGAGCCGAGTTGGAGCTGGGCTTGGCGTAACCGCCGATTGCTTGCGGCGGGCCATAGCCGATCTTGAGCCGGTCTACGAGGTCGCCACGCCGTCGGGCAAGCGCCGCTAGCGGGCCGACAACGCCCGCCACGCCCTTGAGCAGCATTGGAACGCCTTTGGCGGCGGCGATCCGAACGAGCGGGTTGACAAGGTTGAAGCCATCGAGATTTGGGCCGACACGCCGTCGAAAACAGAGCAAGCGACGGGCGAAGCGTCCGCCGAGGCCGTATTGGATGAGGACGGCGACCGGGGAAACCCATCGCGACCGTGATTTGCGCCACAAGCCCCTTCCTTCAGGCGGGAGTCAAGACGCCGGTTTTTGTTTTGCCTCGCATCAGGACCATCCAAGTCGAGACAACCCATTGCCTCTTGCCGGGTCGCCGCTCGTTGTCAACATGTAAAACAGTCGCGCGCGGCTCGCTGGCGGACGGCCACCCGCGCCCCGGTTCGGGGAGACACCGCCTGGACAGAGTTGGCGTGCGACGCCAAGATCGACTTGTGTAACACCCAGCAAAGGATCACCCATGCAAGCCAATCCGTTCCCCCACGGGAAAAATTCTGTTGACGCCTACCGGCGGGCGCGTGACGCCCAGGGCCGCCACGACCTGTTCGCCGCCAACGGGGACGCGACCTTTTGGCAGGTCAACGCCTTCGACCACGCTGGCGAGCTGTGGCGCGTCGGCGACGAGTTGCCGGCCATCGCGGGCACTGGGATCAGCCGCCACGGCCTCAGCCGCCTGGCGGCGTTCCAAGATGTTGGCGTCGAGCTTCCACCCGACTACCAGTTGAGCGTCTGCCAAACCGATCCCCGGATTCGGGAATGCGGCAAGCTGGCCACCGTCCGAGACGGCCGTCTGGCCGAAATCGATGTCCCCCGCGATCCAACCCTCCCTTGGCTCTACTACCACGGCAGGCTTGGCCAAACGGGTGGGCGGACTGATCTTGAGGGTCGCGTCCGAGATCAAACCCGACGCTTGGACGAGGCCGGCGCCGCCTACCAAGGCGGCCTCACCGGCACTGTCGACCGCTTCTACCCCGAAGAGCCAGTTGACCCTGACGATTGGTTTGCGGCCCACTTCGCGAAACAGCCTGTCGACTGGCCGCACGAGTTCACAGACAATATCCATTTCGCAGACTACTTCTACGTGGAACTCACATCGGCTCAGCAGGCGAGAATAGTCGAGAAATATCTCGCCGCGTCGGCTGTGGACGAGACCGTTTTTAGCGGAAAAACTCGCGGGCAGATTCATCAACTTCTTTTGCGGGCAAATGATGACTTCTGCAATTGCGATGGCCAATTGGATTGGGACGAGCCATGGCCGGCCCGCCAATAGTCGTCGACGTCAACATTCTGATTTCGGCGGTCTCTCTGCCGAAATGGGTAACGCACGATGGTGTGATTCTTAGGCACGACATGGAGGCCATTCGGGGGGCTCGACGCTTGTTGTCGACCGCGCAAACAGCCGACATCCGCGTCTCTGAAACCATGTTGGAGACATTTCGCCATGTTTTGACCAAACGATGGGGGCTAAGCTCTGGCAAAGTTGACTCGACTGTCGACGAGTTGCTCGGCCTTGATTTGGCTGTTGACCAAGACGGCCCAAGACGGTGGTTCGCCAGCCCCCCTTTCAACGCCGACGGGGCGACAGACTTCGAGGACATGGGCGTTGCCAGCTATGTCTTGAACTTGCGCGACGCACAACCGCAAACCTTGTTCGCGACCAATGATCGCAGTTTTCGTCAGTGGTTTTCCATGCACGGTGGCGCTTCAAACCCTGACAGCGCTTCCATACGAGGCGTCGCGAAAGAGCCAAACCCCTATTTGGCCAAACGTTTGGCCAAGATGGCTGAACAGCTTCACGACGAGCCGCGCATCGCCTACGCGGCCCGCCATTTGGCCGCGATCGATCATCCAAAAGACGCGACCCCGCGAACCCGCCAGCGTTTGGCCCAAGCCAAGTCTTGGGCGAGAGACATCACCCAACTGGCGACCGCCAAAAGACCGCAGCTAATACCTGCGGCAGCGGCTGCGATGCGCGGGATCAATAAGTTGTTCCACGATGGCGACCAGCCGTTCCAGGAGGCCTCGCTTGGCGATCCGGGATATGTCGCGCGCCAAGCGATTCTCGTCTCCAGGCCGCGGTTCCCCGAATCGTCATCGACTATTCCGCCGTCGGGGCGGGCGCCCAACCCGCCGGTCAGGCCATCGCGGGCGCCTTTGATGTCGCCCGAGTTTGCGAAAACATCCCCGGCGCCGGCCGTCGGCTTGGCCGGCTCGGGGCTTGAGATCGGATAAAACTGACAGATTTGCCCTGGCGGGCATAAAACAGAACAAGAGTGAACAACAGAATACAGCCCCCAGTGCCAGACGGGCACTGGGGGCCTTTTTGCGAAAAAGATGGAGCCTTGGGGGGTCATGGCATGGCAATGCAAATCTCTATCAACCCACCGCTGACCGAAGGGTCGTCATTGGTGGAGGCTGTCGCCGATGTCATGGACGACCGGGGCGCCCGCCGGGCGGCGGCGATGGTCCGCGACCTGGGGAACGAAGACGAGCTGTGGGACAGCTATCTCGGCCCGATGCTTGACCGGATCGAAGACGACTGGGACGACGGGCGGGCCGACGCCCAAGACTCCGGTTTTGAGCAAGCCCGGTTGGCCCAAACCAGCTTCCCGCTGGGCGACATCACCTTGGTCTATCGAAGCCCGGCTGGGGAAATCTTCCACCAGCCGGTGTCTGACATCACCGAATGCGGCACTTTGATCGACCCCGAGACCGGCGACGACATGGATCTGGTCGAAGTCTTGGTCGCCGACGCCCGTCTCAAGGCGGCAGTCTGATGCCGTCTCAACGCGGCGCCCGCCTGACCCACGTCGCAACCGCTTTCCCAATCGACTTGGCCGAGACGTGGCGGGACAGCGCGGTGTGCGCCCAAACCGATCCTGAGATTTTCTTCCCCGAGCCTGGCGGCCAACCGTTCGACGCCAAAACGGTTTGCGCCCACTGCCCGGTCTGCTCAGACTGCTTGGACTACGCCTTGACCGCCAATGAGGTTCACGGCATTTGGGGCGGGCTAACCGTTAACGAGCGCGAAGCCTTGCTCCGAGACCGCCGCGCCCAATGAGGTCGCGGACATCGACACGACTGATTGGAGAACTCTGATGGGACAGATTTCAGACAAGCCGCAACCCGCCCAATACAGCGACGATGAAGTGTTGGACGCGCTCAACCGCGCCGCCGACCTGGTTGAGCCGCGCGCCATGCCGCTGATCAAAGATTTGGCGACCGACCTGGTGAATTTGATGGTCAACGCCGTGGTTCATCTACTCGACCATCCGGACGACACCTTGGCCGATGTTGTCGCGGCGCAATACGACCTTGACCACGAGACCCCTGAGCAGTTCTTGTCAGAAATCTTCCACGACGCGACGTGGTAGACGAATGACCCTCGAAACCCGACCTTGAAAGGAACCAATCATGGCCATAGACCAAAATGAACTTGACAGACTTGTCCGAGAGGCTGCTGAAGCTGTTCAACATGCCGAGTTCGAACTCGTCCGCGCCAGTTTGGCCCGGCTGACGGTTGAGGCGTTGACCTATAGCCCCCACGCCCGCCTCATTTCTTTCGCTCCCCGATGCCATTGCGACCCGAGCATGACGCCAGATCGGCTCCATAACGTTGATGGCGACGTGATCGCTGATGCTCACACCAGATGGTGCTCCCCCACCAGCGTTGATTTTCGCCCAGGCTTGGAACACCCGATCTTTTCGTCGGATCGCGGGACAAATCTGATGGAAATCGGCGACCTGTTGGCGGCGCTGCCCGACTTTTTCGGCCCCAGCGACCCCCAAGAGGTGATGCTTCTGGCCGAGCAAAGTCATCGCTGGGTCTCCCCGACCCAAGGCGAGGCGTTGAAGTTGATTGCTCGCGTCGCACCGCAACTTTTGACCCGCGGCTCGTCTTGGATAGGACACAACATTGGTCACTGGCTGCCCAACTCGCATTGGCGGCCTTCAGAGTCTTGGGATGTCGAGCCGACAGACGCGAGCCCCAAAGCACCGTATATCGTCGTGGTCGACCCGCGCACCACCACCCCCACCGATCCCGAGCTTTCGCAAGATGCGCGTGACGCGGTGCGCCAAGCCGCCGCAATGGTCGCCAAAAGTTTCGCCAAAGATTGGGACAAGGCTAAGACCTTGATCGATTGGGACTGACCCACATCGTGTCCCCAGCCTGTGCGTTATGAGTTTGGACCATCAACCACCCGCACAAAGGAGTCGACCATGCCAACCACATCCGACAAGCGGTTCAACACCGCCCACATCCCCAACACGTTGGCCATTGTTCTGGTCAGCCTGATACCGGTCGGAGTCATCTTTTTGGCCGTCACATTCAAGCCCGCCGCCGACGGGTCTGGCTGGGACGGACCAGCCTTCCTGGAGCGTTTGGAGCCGTTGCTCGCCCGATTAGGTGTCAGCTTCGTGGCAATGTTCGCCTTGACCGGTCTCGTGTGGTTTTTTGTCGCTCGCGCGTTTAAACATCAAGCGCGCCTCGCGACTGGCGCAAACGGTGCGGCCGAACTTGAAAAAGACAGTTCGGCCACACCATCGGCGCCTAGGGGCAGAGCTGTTGACGCGCTGTGGCTCGTGGAAAACCTTGAGGCCGACGGCTTGCCGATCCACGCGCGGTCGCATCCTTCAGACCCCGACAAGATCATGCTCTGTGTGGACGGTGAGCCGCCGACGGAGTGTTTCGGTTTCGAAATCGAGCCTTGGTTGGAAGGCGCGGATTGGGCCGCCACTCGACTCGCCAAGGCAAACCGACGGTTGAAACGCCGATAAACCTTCGACCGCGACCATGCCAATCATCTTTGATCCAACTTGCCTTCCCGATCAGAAAGGTCGTCCCCATGGCTGTTATCGTTGAGACGCTCGGCGTTCACCACAAATGGTCGCGCCGCCTGCCCAAGGCGGTGACCGACCAACTGTGGCTGGCCCACAACCTGCGCGAGGACTTGGTTTCGCAAACACTGGCCTATGAGGCGGCTGTGAAAGCGGTTTGGTCGTCTTATCCCGCCGTCGCCGCGGTTGAGGCCGATTTGGCGATCGCCCTCGCGGCCAAGGTGAAAGCCGAAGACGATGTGAAAGCGTTGAAAGTGAGAACGCGGTCAAACCGGGCCAGCGGACCCGAGGTGGCCGTCCTCAAAACCGCCGAAGCCGATCTGCGACGGCTGCGCCGCGATCTGAGCGATGAGAAGAAGCGGGTTTACGCCATCGCCGCCGATCAGTTCGCGGCCCTCAATCAAGAGTTTTACGACGCCCAAAAGGCTTTGTACGGCAAATATTGCCAGCAGGGCGTGGTTGATCGCGACGGCCGGACCATCTACTTGTACTGGGGAACTTTTCACGAGGTGAAAACCCACCACGAGGCGGCTGCCAAGCGAATCGCCAAAGCCCGCCGCGAGCTGGCCAAGGCGCCGGTCAAAGGGAGCCAGCCCAAACCGCGCTGGCCCCAGTTCCGCCATCATCGCTACACCGGCGAGGGCACTCTGGCCGTCGAGGTCAGGCCGACCTTGGCCAAGGCCCCGCGTTCGCCATCGGCCGTGGGCGAGGCGAACGGCCCCCACCGCAACACCTTCTCAATGCCTTGGACCGATCCGGCCGTCTGGGAGCGAATGACGCCATCGCAGCGCCGCCAAGCCGGGCGCTTGCCTGTCCGCATGCGAATCGGGGGCGTCAAAGGCCATGCCACCGCCGGCCAGGGCGTGTTGGAGATACCAGTCCAAGCCCACCGCATGCTGCCGCTTGAGGCTGAGATCACAGGCGCCAAACTGACCGTGCGCCGTTACGGCTCGAAGACCAAAGCTGTGATCCACGTCACCGCCCGACTGCCCGACCCCGAACCGGTCGATGGCGGGCCAGACGTGGTTGTGCGCTGGACTTGGCGCAAAGAAGGCGAGGCTTTGGCCCAGGCCGGCCGGCGAAACTCCAACGGGGTCGCCCAATGGTCGTCGACCAGCCCGATCGAGGTGCCGGACAATTTGCGCGAGTACATGCTGGTTGACCGGAACAAGACCGCTGGAATTGTTGTTTTGCCGAAAGCGCTGCTTGACCGGTTCGCCGCGGCCGACCGGATGCGCTCACGCATGGATTTGGCTTTCAACGCCGTGTTGGCTGGTTTGGTCGAATGGCTCAAAGAAGTTGACACGATCACCGATCCGACCAGCCGCGACGAAGCCACCTTGACCGCCGTTCGCGTTGCCGGGTGGAAAAACCCAAACCGGCTCATCCGCTTGGCTCAGGCCTGGGCGGAAAACCCCCCGCCTGACGCTTCCGATCTGGTCGAAAACCTTGCCAACTGGGCGGACAACCATCGCCGGCTTCACACGCGCGAGGCGTTGACCCGCCGTCGCGCCGTGCTGCGCCGCGAGTGGGCATATCGCAACATCGCCGCCATGTTCGCCCGGCAGGCCGGGCGCGTCGGCTTGGTCGACTTGGATTTAGCGGGCGTCGCCGAGCGCAAGCCCGGCTCGTCAACCGATCACGACGTGCCCGCCGCGGTCGAAGACCAAGCGTCGTCGCAGCGGATGTTGGCGGCGTCGGGCTCGCTGCGCCTGGCCATCGCCCAGGCTTGCGCCCGCGAAGGTGTCGCCGTGGTGAATTTGGACTCAGCCCATTCGACCCGGCGGCATATCGCTTGCGGCGTCGTCAACCCCGCCGATGGGCGTTCGTGGAATCGCGTCGTCGAATGCGACGGCTGCGGCCAGCGCTACGACCAAGGGGAAAACGCCTTGGCCCATTTGAGCCGAAAACTGGCCGCGACATCGTGAACCGGGCGATCAAAGCCTCGTTCCACTTGGCGCGCGCTGAACGAGACCACGGTCGAGGTGTTGGCCAAAGCCCGACCGAGTGCCCGAGATGGAGAAAAATGTCTGACCAACATATTTGCGCTTACTCTTTGTTCACTCGCCGTCATTATCAAGATTTGACCGAGCTGCGCATCGGCCCTTTCTCGAAAAACGAGTGGGCCGTTCAATCCGCTTGGCCCGACCGCCGCCCCGGCGAGTTGGCCGCCGCCCGCGCCTTGACATGTGACCCACGCGCCAGCTTCGACTCTTGGAACGAAGTCCGAGACCGAAATGACAACTATTTCGGGGGTTTGTACCCCAGAGCCCTCCCCGGCCCAGCCGCGGCCACGTTGATCAACGAGACCGCATTCTTCAAGATGGACGGTTGCCGTTTGAAAACGCTCGATGAGCCGACTTGGGCGGAACTGGCCCTTGCGGTTGAAGAGTTGCGCGGGCCGGGCGAGTTCGCCTGGGAGTGGAACAGCGGCGGCGGATGGACTGGACGAGACGGCTGGGCGCTCGTCCCCGCCATTTTCGGCCACCTGTGGGGAGTTTGCCAGATCCGCCGTCTGGCTTGGGGGCGCTTCAAATCTGCGCCGGGCCGAGCGGCGGCGGTGGTCGCCCGCTTGGCCGAGGGCGGCCTTGGCTGTCCCGATAGTCCAGAGCAGTTCGTCCAAATGGTCCCAGCCTGGCGTGAGAATCCGCCGCCGACTCCAGAGCAGACCACTTGGGTCGTGACCATCAACCCGCCACGCGGCCAGGTCATGCGCTGCGCCGTAGTGACGACCCCTAACACCGAGGAATCGCGCGTCAGAGCCGCGCTGAAACTGCTGGCGAACGAGACCAACGCCTGGTTCGACCGGGACGCCAAGACGCTCAGCTACGGCCATCGGCTCGGCCCCGCGACCGTCCAAATCCATCAGAGCACGGCCAAAGCCGCGGCCTCATTGATGTTGCACTCCCGGCGCAAGTTCATGTTCGAGGTTCTAGAAGACTCCGATTGGGATTCTTTGGCCCGTCAAGTCGAAGTCTTGACCGACGGCCGATTCGTCTGGCGCTGGACCAGCGCCGGGGGTTGGCTGGGCGAGTGGAACGATGGCAAAGCCGCGCTCATCCCCGCCGCCTTCGGGCACCTGTGGACTTGGCAAAACATCGACAACATCATTGACGCCCTCACTCTCGGCCTCGGCCACGCATACGAATTGCGCGCGGAAACGATGGCCGAGGTCGCCAAAGTCGTGGCTAAGAACGCGCCCGGCTGCCCGCCCTCGCCTTGGGCGTTCGAACAAAAAGTCGCGAACTGGCGCAAGGGCGCCAAATGCCCAATATAAGGGTGTGGGCTGCGTGGAGGCCGAAGTGTGGCCCAGTGGACAGGGAACCAAATGTCCAACCTTGGATTGACATAGGTCGCGTGGTCAGGTGTGGCCCAGTGGACAGGGAACCAAATGTCCAATTCGACCAGGAACGTGATAAGCCTATGTTGGTGTGGCCCAGTGGACAGGGAACCAAGTGTCCAACGTGAAGCTGATTGTGGATCGCGTGGTCAAGTGTGGCCCAGTGGGCAGGGTGCCAAATGTCCAATAACTGATCGATCGCGAGCTAAACGGCTGATCAAAGCGACACCCCGGTGTAAATAGATCAAGTTCGTGTCGGCAACGTCGAACCACATCCTTTCCAATTGATGACTGCAAGGTTTACCGTCTCACAACAATCGGTGTAGTCCAGTGGGCAGGACGCCAAATGTCCAATTTAATGTCAGCGTGGCCCAGTGGGCAGGGTGCCAAGTGTCCAACCAGCATTCCTTTGGGAAAGATTGAGGTATGGCCCGGTGGGCAGGGCGTCAAATATCCAACTGCCACTCTTTGAGATTGTGGAGAAAGTGTGGCCCAGTGGACAGGGAGCCAAATGTCCAATTTCAAGTCGTAATCGTCTCACAACAATCGGTGTGGCCCAGTGGGCAGGGAGCCAAATGTCCAACAATTCGTCAATTACCAGCTAAACCGCCCCGGCATAAATGGATCAAATTCGGGTCGGCGATGCCAAACCATGCCCTTTCAGGTCGACGATTGCAAGGTTTATCTATCACAAAGGAGGAAACCATGCCCAAAACATTGGGCTCATTGGAATGGGCGAACGCGATAGCCGAATGGTCGTCGGCTTATCGCGGCAATCTTGGCGCTCAGCTTCTGCTGATCTACCAGGATTGTCTCAACCGTTTCTCCCGCGCGTTCGCGCAACGCTCGCCGTGGTCGATCACCGACGGCGACATCGACCGCCATCTCGCTGAACTGGGCGGCGCCCAGGCGGTCGACTCGCGCATAGCGTTAGACCATTTCTACAGATGGGCGGCGGACAAGGCTTTGGTCGCGTCCAACCCGGCGGCGCCGAACTCCGGCTTTCGCGCCCGGCCCGCCGCCCCGCGGCGGCAAACCGCGTCGGTCAGCGTCGATGTGCGGGTGGCGTTGAACCCGGCGCCAAGCGACCTTTGGGCCAAACCAATCGCGGATTGGCTGGCGCATCTGGGCGGGCGGGGTTTGTCCGCCGCCTCCATGCGTTGCTACGAGCAGTCGTTCAGCCTGCTGCGGAAAAGTTTCCCCGAGCGCTCCCCGTGGGATTTGACCGCCGCCGAGTTGGACGCCTGGTTTGAGGCGACCACTTGGTCTGACGAGCACCGCAAACGGATGCGCTGGTTGATGCGGCGTTTTTTCAACTGGGCTGTGGCCGCAGGCCGAACCGATTCTAATCCGCTTGAATTCTCGGCCGGACCTTCGGCCAAACCGGCTGAACCGGCCAAGCCGAAAGCCAAGTCGACCAAGGTCCAGATCAGGCCCGCCAAACGCTCGGCCAAGCGCCGGTCCAAAAACGGCAATCTTTGGATTGAGTCGGCCAGGGCTTGGTCTGACGCCATGTTCGACGAGGGTTTGTCGGTTTCCACGATCCGCACCTATCGGGGATGCTTGAGCTCGTTGCGCAAGTTTTTCGCCAACCGTTCGCCTTGGAGTTTGACCGATGATGATTTGCGCGCCTGGTTGGCCAGAGACAACAGCGTCACCAACAGCGCCCCGATAGAGATCGCCTTGAAGCGCTTCTTCGATTGGGGCGTGGACACCGGCCAGATCGAAGTCAGCCCGTTGGACGCCCCGGTCAAACACGGCCCGGCCAAACGCCCGCCTAAAAGCCGGGATTTTTGGGCCGAGCCGGTTAGGGCCTGGTCTAACGCCATAGTGGTCGAAGGTTTGTCTGTCGCCACGGTGAACTGCTATCGGATGAAACTCAACCCGTTGCGCGACTTTTTCCCCGGCCGCTCGCCTTGGAGTTTGACCGGTGATGATTTGCGCGCCTGGTTGACCAGCGATGAGTGCGCCGCCCATGCCACCGGGCAAGAGGACACGGCGGTAAGGCGCTTTTTCAACTGGGCTGTGAACGCCGGTCGCATCGAGGCCAGCCCGTTGGACGACTTTGCCGGGCGCGTCCCGGCTGAGCCTGGCCCGGCCAAGAATTGCCCTTGGTGCGACGAGGCGGCATTTGACGCGCCAAGGCTGGTTTCTATCGGCGAGGCTTGGCGGGATCTGCGACCGGTTGGCGCCTACGGCCCCGACCGGATCAAGCTCTATCGGCTGGATGATGTCGCGCGTTGCTTGGAGATTGTCGGAGGGGGAACACTATGACGCCGATCGGTGAAAGCCCGCCCCCTGATTCGCCTGTTCGGCATCTGCCGTGCGAGAACGAGTTTTTGCCCGGCCGTCCGGCTTGGTGCGGCGCCCAGGTCGCGCCAAGCCGGGTCGGCGCCCCGGTTTGCGCCGCCTGCTTCGACCGGATGACCCAGGTCGTGGGCGGCCAATTGGCCACCTTGGCGGCGGCGGTCCAAGCCGTGGCGCGTTCCGCCGGATGCGACCTGGCCGCCCATCAAGATCTGGTCAACCCGTCGGGCGATTTTTACACGCTGGTCGAAAACGGTGTGGTGCAAAACGAGCCGATGCTGCCGGTGCTCGACCTCGACGTGTCAAACGACATGTGGCCCGATTCGGCCACCGTGGACGAGATGGAGGCCAAGATCGAGCTGGCCTCGCGGCTCGGGCTTGACTCCGCGGTCAAACGCCTGCGCTGGGCCGTGGCCTCCCTCGATCCCGTCTACGAGGTTGAGACCCCGACCGCGACACGCCGCTGGCGGGCTGACAGCCGGGATCAGGCCAGGCGCCAGCATCAGGCCGCCTTTGGCGACGGCGGGGCCGAGCGCGTCACAAGCGTTCGCGCTGTGAGCATTCGGCAAGGCAAACACCCTCCAGGCCTGGTGGCCGATGTTTGAGAGCGCATCCGATTGGAAAGGGTTTGATGATGGCGGATGAGCGGGTTGTGATCGAGTTGACCGCGGATGAGTTTCGGGCGTTGATCGGGTTGGCCAAGCTGGGCGCAGGGCCGGCTGTGGAATTGATGCAAGCCGGGAGCGTGAGCGCAGACGAACTCGACTTCGCTTTGCGGGTCGTTGAAAAGCTCGACGCGGGGTCGGGGAAATGGCTGCGAACGAGACTGCCGCAGTGATGCCGGCCCGACTCGGCGAAGTTTCGCAGCAAAGCTGTTCGTTATCTGGGCGATCTGGCCCAGATGATTTTGACTGTCAACTGAGAGAAAGGTTGATCTTTATGTTCGGATACCGTGTGGTCTTGGAAAAGACCGGCGGCGAACCGCGCGCGCCGCGCGGCATGAAAGGTGTTTTTCGCAAAACACAAGTAGTTCAAGCCGACTCGCTGGCCGAGGCTTGCGACATTTCGATGTTTCCAGACGCCGACTCGTGGCGGGTTGTGTCGGTGGAGGAAGTGATAACGCCGGCCGTTGTGTCTGACACCGAAATCCGCCGCAAATTGTTTGCCGCGATCGAATCTGACGAGGCGTCGTTTGAGATGTTGGACCCCGACTCGCTGGACGAGCAGAGCGAGCCTTTGGTTTGGGACCGCGAGTTTGACCGGTGCGTCCGAGAGGTGGCTCACGCGCTGAACATGGCTGGTCTCACGTTCGATTTGGATGTCACTCCGGACGACGACCGCCCTGTTTACGCCCTGGTCGAAGTTTTCGACCGCGCGCGCAATATGTCGGTCGGGTCGTGGCACCAGGTCAAAGATTTGACCACCGACTTTAATGCGGCCGGTTGGGACGGTGTGGTGGCTATCGCGCGTCGATTGCTCCACATCGCGAACGAGCTTTCGTGACCGTGTTCGCTGAGACGCGGAGCTATCCGTGCCGCCGCCAATGGGTTTCTTTGATCCTCTTGCTCGCCGTCTTGGTCGGCCTGCTTTTGGATGTCTGTCTGAGACCATCCCACCCGGTGGATGGCGTGACGATGGTCGGGCTTTTGGCGTTGATCGTTCTCGCGCCGCTCGCGGCCGTTGGGCCGCCCGGTGAGAGGATTCCCCGTTGACCGCGGCCCGGCCGCGAGCTGGCGCCTGGTGCGCAAGCGCCCCCGCCTGGGGTGGGGTCAGGCGTCGAAAACTTGCCAACGGCCCGTTCGTTCTACTTGCTGTGAGCGGTGATGCGAACCGGGCCAAGTCGGCGCCCAGAGCTGGCCGGTGGCTGCCCGCGGACGGCTTCGTCTGCGATGCGCGGCCCGCCAGGCCCAGGTTGAGCGTCTGCCACCTGACTGCCGCCGCCAAGTTGACCGCCATGGGCGATGCGTCGCGGGGGGCGCTTGTGAGCTGCGTGTTCTGCAAGTCGTCGTTCATGCTGGACGAGGACTATGTGTGCCGGGATTGCCACGTTCTTTTCGCGGGCGCCTGCGAAGAAGGTTTGGGAGGACGTTGAAATGCGCTTGACGTGGAGACAAGACGGCGGCCCGAAAACCACTATCACGAATGTCAGCTTCCAGCGCCGCCGAAACGACGAGCCGGGCTGGTTCGACGCCGAGGTCGCATTGCTCGTGGTCGGCAACCGGGCAGACGATGGCGCGCTGGTCTGCGTGTTGTGCGATGATTTGCAATCAGCGCGGTCAGCGGTCGAAGATTTGACCGGGGCCGGCGAGGTTTTCGCCGATGAGGCCATCGGGTTTGTCGTCGGGCAGTTGAACGACGAGAAACTGATCGACCCGTTTGGGTTTATCGAAGAACCATATTCCTTGAGCGTCGATGGCGATGACGACAACTTGTTTTTCATCCAGATAATGCCGATATGGCCGCTGCAAGACTCTGACGGGGGAACCCATGGGCAAGCCTGAGTCTCGTGTCGAAGGATACTTGGTGCGCCAAGTGAGGGCCGCTGGCGGTCTTTGCTGGAAGTTTTCATCCCCGGCCACCAGCGGCGTGCCCGACCGGGTGGTCGTGTTGAATGGCCGCACAGTTTTCGTCGAGACGAAAGCCGCGGGCCGCAAACTCGCCAAACTTCAACGTGTCCGGTTGGAGCAGATTGTCAAAGCGGGCGGCGAGGCCTTGGTTTTGGATTCTCGAAGCAGTGTCGATGTTTTTGTTGAAAAACTGTGCGCTGACGCGCGCACAGGTGGAATGAGTGGAGGAAAACCCAGTGAATAAAAAGACTCTCGTCGAATTGTTCCCCAATTCGACCAAGCGCGTTGACATGGTTCTGATGTGTGTGGGGGACATCATCACGAATCGCCACATCGCCGTGCGCGCGGACATCAGCTTTTGGCAGTTGCTCACCACGTCGGCCGCCGTCAAATCGCTGATGTCAATGGATGGGGACAGGATCTACACGGTCTCGGCGTTGAAGGTGAAACCGGTCGGCGCCCGCCCGCACGTCAAGACCGAGCGGGTTAAAGGTCTGATGGAAATCAACCCGGCGATGAGCCGGGTCGTTTTCACGGGCTTGAGCGGCCTGCTGGAGGACGGCCAACATGTGTCGCTGTTCGTCGACCCGTCGGCGAAACGGCGCTTTTGGGCGCCCGCCGAGTACGAGCCGTTCATTCTGGCTGTCGAAGACTGCGGCGGGGCGTTTTACGCCGATGACAAGCGTCTGGTGGCCGCCCTCGACCCCAAGTCCGCTGTCGGCAACATCGCTTTGGCGCTGAAAAACCCGCCGGTGCGCGGCTCGGAGTTCATTTCGGCCACGATGGCGGAACAGGTTTCCACCGGTTTGAGGCAAAAGCTGAATCAAACCGCGGTTCAAGAGGTTCAAGAGCCCGTCGAACCCGCGCAGCCTCAAGAGCCCGAGCCCGCCGAACCCGCGCAACTTCAAGAGCCGGCGGTTCAAGAGGTTCAAGAGCCCGCGGCGCCCCACCCGTTTGGCCCCGGCCTGGACGGCCCGGCCCCGTGGGAGGCCGGCGACACCGCCGAGCTTGACACGGTTGCCGCAGTCCGGCAAGCACAGCCGGCCGCGCCGACCGCCCAAGCGGCCCCGCCGGCCGCGCCTGTTCCGGCCCCGACCGCCCCAGGCCTGGATTTGATCATCCCGGCTCGCGGCCAAGTTGAGGCGCCCGCCGCCCCGGCGATCTCAGACCTGCCCGAGCCTGTCGCCTCCGCGCCTGACGGCTCTGAGCCCGACTCGTCTCAAGAGGTGATCCGCCGGGCGGCGCAAAACCCGCTGGCGGCCTGGGCGATCGAGCATTGCGTGGTTGGCCCGGACCCCTCGTCCGCCATGATCGGCCCCGAGGTGGGGCGGGTGATCGACGAGATGCGTCGAGCCGCTTTGGCGGGCAGGCTTCCAGGCGTCAAGACGGCTGTCGCGGGCTCGCTGGTCAAGCGCGTCACCGCGTCCGACTACCAGGTGGCTGTCAAGCTCAAGGAAGGCCCTTGGGTCAAGCCCCCGCCAGTTTCGCCGGTCGTCTTGGCGGTGATCGACAGCGATCCGGCTTTTGTCGCCACCCGGCCTTTGGCCGAACTGGTGGATGGCGAGCTTTTCCAAGTGCTGCCGCCATGGGTGAGGCAAGTGTTCATCGCCCAGTCGGTGTTGGAGATGGTCGACCAGATCAAGGCCGTGGCCATCGAATTGGACGTGTCGCCGCTCGACGCTTTGGGGGCGGGCACGTGAGACAGGTGGAGTTGGAATCCTTGCTGCTGTGGTCCAAGCACCACAATCAGGCCGAGCACGCGGCGTACAACCTGCTGATCTCCGCGTTGGGCAAAGAGGTGATCTACCCGGACGCCCCTTGGATTCAAGTTGACGGCCAACCGCCTGAGCCGCGGGTGGATATCGACGTGTCCAAGCTGTTGGGGCCGATCAGGTTTTTCCCCGCCGAGAAGCAGAAGATCGTCAGCGTGGCGGCGTCGCTGCTGGACGCGAACCGCCCGATATCGCTGGCCGATTTGACTGGCTTGAACCCGCGCAACGCCGAACTGGTGCAGACCGCCATCGCCTACACGATGGGTGTGATGGATGTGACGTGCCCCCAACTGGGGTGAGAGGGGGTGTCCCCGCCGTGCGCGACAAGTTGACGGCGGGGATGCTCGACCACCAGGTCCAAGCCTTGGATTTCATTTTGACCCATCCGAAAGCTGCGATCTGGGTGGCTATCGGCGGCGCCAAGACGCGCGTCGCTTTGGCGGCGTTGAAACTTCTCCGGCCGCCGGGGCACACGTTGATCATCGCGCCTTTGCAGGTGTCGGCCAACTCGTGGCCGTCCGAATTGGCGAAATGGGGCATCACGGCCAACCTGCGCTCGTTTGTCACAGTGCTGGACCCGGCCTCGAAGCGTTTTGGCAAGCGTTTGGCGCCCCAGGCCCGCGACGCCGAGTTTGACGCCGCGTTCGACCCGTCGACGCCGCCCGCCGTTTGGCTGGCGTCCCGCGATCAGGTGGTGGCGCTGGTGGGGCGTTGGCAGCAGGCCAAGCGGTCGTCGCCTTGGCCGTTTCCGACGGTGGTGGTCGATGAGGCGCAGGATTTCAAAAACCCCCGCGCCGAGCGCGTCAAAGCCTTGTTCAAGGTGCGCGACCAGATCAGCCGCATGATCCAATTGACCGGCAGCCCAACGCCGCAAAACATCGCCGACTTGTGGAGCCAGGTGTTCCTGCTTGACGGCGGGGCCGCGCTGGGGAGGCGGTTCACCGCTTTCCGCGACCGGTTTTTCTATGTCGCCCAAACCATCCCCGACGGCCATGGCGGCAGGCGGCCGGTCAAATGGGAGCCGGTCCCTGGGGCGCTCGGGCAAATCCACCGGGCTTGCGCCCATCTGGCGATGTCGGTGGATGTCCCTGTGAGCGCCAAGCCGCCGGTCGTCCGCCGCCGGTTTGTGTCGATCCCGCCGGCGGCCCGAGGCTTTTACGAGAAGTTGAAGCGCGACCTGGTCGTCGAGCTGGCCGGGGAGGTGATCACGGCGGACAACGCCGCCATCTTGCGCGCCCGGCTGCTGCAACTGGCGTCCGGCACCTGTTATCCGATCGGGTCTGACCCGTCGAGCCGGGAGCGGGACTACATCTCGGTCCACGACGCCAAAATCGAGGCTCTGGCCGAGATCGTCAAGCAGGCCGACACCCCGGTGCTGGTGGCTTACCGGTTCCGGTCGGATTCGGCCCGGATACCCGAGCGGCTGGCTGGCGCGGGCATTCGGGCCGAGGTGTTCGACGGCTCGCCCGCCATGGTGGACCGCTGGAACGCCAGGTCGATACCGGTCATGCTGGTCCAACCGGCCTCGTCGGGCCGCGGCCTCAACCTTCAGCAAGGCGGCCGCCACCTGGTGTGGTTCACTTTGCCGGACAGCTCTGAGCATTTTTCGCAAACCAATGGCCGCCTGGCCCGGTTGGGCCAGCCGGGCCAGGTTGAGATCACGTTGCTGGTCTGCCAGGACACGATCGACATGGCGTTGCATCCGCGGTTGAAAACCAAGCTCGCCTCGCAAGGCGAGTTGCTGGCGGCGGCCGTCGCCTACACCCAGGCGCAGATCAACTCTGTGGCGGGCGCCTCCAACAAGCGCCGTCGCTAAAGACGCAGGCCCTGGTGACAACCATCTGGACGATGCTTCGCATCATGTTGTTGGCGGCCTCCACCACCCCGCGCGAGGTGGCGTCCACAGCCCAAACCGGCTGTGTGGCGTAGCAGGCCAGCTCGGCGGCCGTGTGGTCTGGCGGTCGGGGGCGGTGGTCGGCCTCGGCCAGCGCCTGGGCGATCCGGCGGCGGCTGGGTCCGGCCCACAGGCCGGTGGCCACGATGTGGCGGTAGGCGGCGAGCCAACGCCCGTCGCCCGCCGTCGGGTCGAAGCCGCCGTGGGGCGCGTGCCTGGCGTGGCGGCGCTCTTGGAGCATGTCCGCCACCCGTGTCAAAGCCCAGCGGGCTTGGCCCGACCTGGACTGGTAGAGGTGGGTTTCACCATCCGGGCTGGTGGTCAACGCCAGCAGAAGCTCGCCCAGCGGCGCCAACTCCGGCTCGTGTTTGAGGGCCTGGGTGTGCGCCCAAAGGCGCTCTTCGGCGAAATCGCGGGCCATCGGGGAGCCTTGGTCGGTCGCCGCCTCGATGGTGGCCGCCATCAGCTTGATGTCGGCCAGCCGGTGGACGGCTTGCTGCGCCTTCGACCCCGCCGGCCTCGCCGTGCCGGGGGACGCCGCGCGGCACATCGGGCATGTCGGGTCGAACACCGCCGGGGCGCTGATCCCCAGATGCTCGGCGGTGAACACCGGGCGCGCGATCAACGAGTCGAACTCGTTGTACACACAAGGTCTGCTCATCCTGGGTTTGATCTTTTCTTCATTGAGGTGGGAACTCCCACAGAAAGGCCCATAGCACTATGGCACATCAATTCAAATCGGACCAGTTGACGCCAAAGGCCACCATGGTGGTCGAAGGCGTCTTGGCGTTCTCGCGCCTGGTCACCCGTTACGAGGGCGAGGACCTCGCCAAGCGGGTCGCCTCCAACCGCCAGGCGGGGCAGCGCTACCCCACCACCGAGCCGTACTACACGATTTCGGTGCTGGACCCGAAGGTCGTCCAACTCGGCGCGGTCCCCTCGCTGGAAGAGCAGTACATCGCCGAGCGCTTTTTCGCCCACAAGACGGGCAAGAACGCCGGGCGCACCGGTTTCAGCTTCGACGCCGTGGCCAACTTCCCGCCCAGCCGCTACCAGTTCTTGGGCCACTCGCAGTTCGCGCCCATCGAGGACGACCGGGAGCTGGACTCCGGCCTGCGGGTGCGACTGGTGTTCACAGTCTTCTACTCGGAGAAGAACCAGTCGAACGGCGTCGGCCTGGACGCGGTTCTGGTCATGGACCAGGCCAAGTTCTTCGAGCCGCAAACCATCGGGTCGGCGGTCGAGACTCTGCGCGGGCTGGGCTTGACGGTTGTCGAGCCGGCTCCGGCCGAGCCCGCCCCCGAGCCGGCCCCGTCCGCGCTGGGCGACCCGTGGGGCGACGGCGCAACCCCGGCCGCCCCGACCGCCCCGGCGACGGCCGCCTCCAGCGGCTGGGACTGAGCGCGGCGCGACCTGGGCCGCCGTCCGCCGTCCTTGGCGGGTGGCGGCCCAGGTCGACCCCCTATCCACATCCCCGACCTTTTGCGGAGGCACCCATCCATGTTTTTCGACCAGCATCTCAAAGATGTTCTAACCCTTGATCTCGCCACCGGCGCGGTTCCCGCGTTGATCGGCCCGCCCGGTGTCGGCAAGTCGTCTTTCATCGAGGCGTTGGCGGCCGAACTGGGGACCCGCGCCTTCACCTTGGCCGCGAACCTGCTGGCCGTCAAAGAGGATCTGACTGGCGCCCGTTTGGTGTCGGTGGCCGGCGGCGCCGATTACACGCAGGTCTTCTACCCGCACGTGGATATCGCCACGGCGGCTGATTACGCCGCCGACCACCCGGACGAGCGGCCGATCTTGTTTTTGGACGAGATCACCCGCTGCCCCGGCGACGTGCAGTCGGCTTTGCTGTCGCTGGTGCTGTTGCGCCGCATCGGCACCAAGAAGCTGCCCGACAACTTGCGGCTGATCGTGGCGGGCAACGACTCCGGCAATGTGGCGGCGTTCGACGACGCCTCCGTGTCGCGTTTCAGCATTTACCATGTGGAGGCGGACGCCGCTGTGCTGAAATCCTATTTGGACGCTTGCGACGCGGGGCTGCACCCGTCGATCGCCAAGGCTTTGCGCACCCAGGCGGACCATGTGTTCGAGGCGCCCGAGATCGAATTCGACGACTCGGATTACGTGGGCGACCAAGTTCACACTGTCCGCCAGATCACCACGCCCCGCACCATCGACGCTTTCAACCGCTGGCTGCAAGCCGCCAGCAAGGCTGGCGCGCTCACCGCCATGGCGACCACGGTCGCCTCGGGCGATGTCACGGTGCTGGGCGCCGCAGTCCAAGGGCACTTGGGCAAGACCGAGTTCGCCACCGCCGTCTACGAGGACATCATCGCGCAGATGAACAAGGCCGCCGGGACGGCCGGCGCGCCGACCACCCCGATCATCCCGCAGCCGGACACTTGGGACGACATCATGGCCGCCGCCACCAACACCGCCCGCGAAAAGCTGCTTGGGAGCTTGTCTTCCGCCGAGCGCGGCCAGGTGCTGGCTTTCGCCATGACCAGAAACGATGTCGATTCGCGGCTGGTGACCGCGATTCTGGCGAACGGCGTCGAAGTCGATTTGCGGCAGATGATCTCCGCGCTGACCAACAGCCAAATCTTGCCCGAGCACATCGCGACGGTGGAGAGCGCGCTGGCGGCCCACCCCAGCGAGCAGTTGGCGCAGTTTGTCAACGTCGCCCAAACTTTGACCTGAGAGGCGGTGGCCAATCATGCGAGTGTCCAACCAGCTTCCCGGCCCGCTGCCGGTCTTGGGGTTTGACGCGGCCTTGGACTGGGATGTCGACCAGCGTTTGCGCGACCTGGTGGTCGCCCCGATCACCAGGCCGCTCGCGCCCGGCGCCCCGGCGGCGATCTCAACCGACGCGGGCGAGGTTTTGGACGCCGACCAGATCGCCGACTTGGCCGGTCGGGCGCTCGGTTTGACCCGCGGCGCCCGGCTGGTCGATGTGGAGCCGAACGAGATCATGTTGGAGCTGGGCGCCGCCACGCTGGCCAACTACCGCCCGCTGGACACGGGCGCCTCGTCCCAGTTCGACGCCGCGCCGGCCGTTCAGGCGGCGGGCCGGCTGCGGTGGGGGCTGCCGTCGGGGCTGCCCGATTCGCGCGTCATCTACACCATGGCCGACGTGTTCGACGGGGCCGCGTCGATTTTGGGCGCGACCAGTGCCGCCGACTTGCGGGAGGGGGTCGACAAGCTGTCGGCGGCATTGGCGTTCACGGTCGCCTCCAGTGTCAACACGCTGGTTGTGACAGTGGACACCTGGGAGGCGTTCGACCGCGTGCGGGACAAGATCAGGGCCGAAATCGCCGCCATGCCTTGGCTGGACGCCGAGGTGGCCGACAAGCTGGAGGCGTTGGCCAGCCTCAAATTGGCCCCGCGCTCCACCATCGAGGCGGTGGCGCTGCGCAACAACCTGTTCGACGATCTGACCCCGCTGGGTTTCGCGCGCATCGCCACCGAGGCGCTGACCGGCGCCGGCGGGACGCATGTGATCCCGACCCGGTTGGGGCAGATGATCACGCCGACGGTTGTCACGATTTTGTGCCTGGACACCACAGTCCACGCCGACCCGGCGACTGTGGCCGAGGATTGGCGCTTGCTGGCCAATATGTTGAACAAGCCGACGGTGCTGTCGTTCAAAGACATCGGCGGCTTGGTGGCCCAGGCGCGCGACCAGCAGCGCATTTTGGCGGTCCAATCTTTGCACCTGCGCGGCGACCGGGTGGCGAAAGCCGCCAAAATCAAGTTCGCCAAGCAGGCGCCGTCCAAGGCCAACATGGTGGCGGCGGCGATCTCATTGATCGGCCACGCCAAGTCGGTGGCGGTCTCGCGCAATCTGACCAAGACCAGGCGCACGTCGTTCACCAGGGCTTCGCGCCGCGACCCGTTGAACCACAACGTCCCAGGCCAAACCCAGCGGGTTGACTATCTGCCCGACTTGCACATCTACATCGACACCTCGGGCTCGATGTCTGAAGGCGACTACCGGGCGGCTGTCCAAGCGGTCATCGCCATCGCCAAGCGGCTCGATGTCGATTTGTACGTCTCGTCGTTCAGCCGCCAGCTTTCGCAGGAGGCGTGCGTCCCAACCTCGAAGATGCGCCCCGCGCAGATGTGGCGGGCCATCTCCAAGCTGCCCAAGGTGACTGGCGGAACCGATTTCGCCCAGGTGTGGACGCACATCAACGCCTCGAAAACCCGCCGCAAGCGGATCAACATCATGGTGACCGATTTCGAGTGGACTCCGGCGGTCGGCGACGGCCCGCACCCCAAATCGCTGTACTACCTTCCGGCGACGAACATGCCTTGGCACAGGATCTGCGCCAACGCCAAAAAGTTTGCCACAGCCTGCCTGGCTGTTGAGCCGACGATCGGGAGCCGTTTCATCGCCATGCGATGAGCGCCCCCGCCAATCCAATCCACCTTTCGACGCAAGGAGCACCCCATGCCTTTGACCGATTTCACCAACCCCGCCGACCCGGCTGACGACGATCCCGGCAATCCCGGCGCCGGCGGGGCGGCGGGGTCTGGCGCGAACGCCCAGGCGGTGGCGAGCATTCTCGCCCAGGCTGGGGGCGGCCCGTTCGCCCCGCCGCCGGGCTTCAACCCGGACGGGAGCGACGAGCTGGACATTCTGATCGACTACAACGAGAAGTTCGCCCGCACCACCGGGCAGACTTTGTTCCGCGACGGTTTGATCCGCCAGGTGATGGCGGTGCTGACCCGGCGTTGGAAGCCGAACCCGCTGTTGGTGGGGCCGGCCGGCGTCGGCAAGACGCGGGTGGTCGAGGCGTTGGCGGCGATGATAGCCGACGGCGATCCGCGCGTGCCCGCCGCGTTGGCGTTTAAAACCATTTTCGAGTTGCCACTGGCCGCCTTGGTGGCCGGTTGCTCCCTGGTCGGCCAGTTGGAGGCCAAAGTGCTGCGGGCCATCGAGTTCGCGGCCGACCCGGACAACGCGGCCATCATTTTCATCGACGAGATCCACCAACTGTCGGGCGACACGTCGCCGATGTACTCGAAGATCGCCCAAATCTTGAAGCCGGCGTTGGCGCGTGGCGACATCGCCGTCATCGGGGCGACCACGGTTGGCGAGTTGAAGGCTTTGACGGCCGACCCGGCGTTCACGCGCCGGTTTTCCACGTTGCAGGTCGACGAGTTGACCCCCGGCCAGACTGTCGCCATCTTGCGCGAGGCGGCGCCGCGCCTGGTGGCCCACCACGGCGGTTTGACCTCTGTGGACGACGCTTTGGTCGAGCAGGTGGTGGCGGTGTCCGACGCGATGCGTCGGGCCGACCAGCATCGGCCTGATTCGGCGTTGACGTTGTTGGACCAGACTTTGGCCGACACGATCGTCAACTACTACACGGCTTGCGCCGCCGCCAATTTGACCGCGGATGTGGCGGCGTTGCGGGCGGGGCCGCTGCCGATCACGGTGGGGCGGCTGCGCGAGGTGGCCCACCGCTTGGTGTCCGGCAATTCGCGCGGCATCGCCACCGCGTCGAGGGCGACTTTGGCCGCCCAGCTCAAAGACCGGCTGGTCGGCCAAGATGACGCGATCGATCAGATCAGCCAGGCTGTGGCGCTCATGTCGGTCAACCTTGGCGTCTCAGACGACCGCAAACCGGCCACCTGGATGCTGATGGGGCCGTCTGGCGTCGGCAAAACCGAGGCGACCAAGGTGCTGTCGCGCCATCTGACCGGCGAGAACCCGATCGTGTTGAACATGTCGGAGTACGCCCACGAGCACGATGTCTCGAAGCTGGTCGGGTCTGGCCCAGGCTATATCGGGTCCAACTCGGCGGCCGAGCTGCCGTTCGACGTTTTGGACGCCAACCCGACCAGGGTGGTTTTGCTGGACGAGTTCGACAAAGCCCACCCGCAAATCCACAAGCTGTTCCTGTCGGTGTTGGATGAGGGCCATCTGCGCACCGCCATGGGCAAGGTGGTGGATTTCTCCCACGCCATCGTCATCGCCACCACCAACGCCGGCTCAAGGCTTGCGACCACCGTTTTGCGCCCAGTCGGTTTCACCGCCGGAAACAGCCCGCGGGCCGTGTCTCGCGGCTCGATGATCGCCGCCTTGGAGAACGAGTTCCCGTCGGAGCTGATCGGCCGGTTCGAGCATCTGGTGGCGTTCGCGGCGCTGACCCGCGAGCATTTGGCGCAAATCATCGCCGCGCATTACACCGAGCTGGTCGACGGCGCCGTCAAAGCGTCGCCCCGCCTGGCCGATGCGATCGACCGCGCGCTGCCCCAGGCCGAGTTGGACGCCCTGGTCGATGAAACTTTCAACCCGGCGTTGGGCGCCCGCCCTGGGCGCATCGCCGCCCGCCGCCGCGCCCAGCAGGCCGCGGTGGCGGCTTTGGCCGCATTGCCCTGATCCTGATAGGAGCCGTTATGCCAATCAACCTTGACGACTTGTCGTCCGCAGTTTTGTCCACGGTCAAACCGCCGGCCAGGGCGACCTGGTTTCATCCTGATTTGACCGGCGCCCCCGGCAAGCCCACCGGTCGTCTCAACATCGTCCCGGCCGCCGCTTTGGAGGTCGCCCCGCCTGACTTCGACCAAGCCGCCCGGTTGCCGATCAGCGTTTACACCGCTGAGGACAAGTTTCGGATTGTGCCGCTGATCCCGGAGTCGGTGGCTGGCGATTTCGACGTGCTGGCGGGCGCCGGCATGTTGGTCGACGACACCGCCGTTGTGCCTGTGAGGGCGGTCATCCAATCCCACACCGACACGATGACCAACAGGACCGCGGTCAAAGTCGGGATCGTCTGGTCGGTCGGCCGTCGCGGGGCGAAGTTTGACCGCCGTGTTGGGGGGTTCAGCGAGATCAAGCGTTTCTTGCCGAAAAACGTCGTCGACCATTTGGAGGCGGGGCGGCCGGACGGCTACCCCATCGCCCAGGTTTTGGCCGATTGGGCGACCGACCTGACCGACGCGGCCGACGACCAAGCCAAGGTTTCCCTGCTTGAGCGCCATGTCTGCAACTTGCTCGGCTTGCTCGGCCAGATGGCGGCGGGCAATCATATTTCGCAACCGATCACGCGGCAGATCGTCGACGCGCTGGAGGCCATGGACCGGTCTGGTTCGACCACCAGCGCCTGGTCGCGGGTCTATCGGCGGATGATGGTTTGCGGCATCCCCGAGGACGCCCGCAAACTGTTGCAAGCCAAGTCGGCCCGCCTGGGTTTGACCGCCACATTGGACGCTTTGAGCCAGGCGATCACCGCCGGCCAGATGGCCGCCAACCCGATCGGCCAAGCCGACCCCCAAGCGCTCAGGGCCGAACTGCGCTCAGAAGGCTTGCTGGTCTCCGACCAGCAGTGGGCGGCCATCTGCGAGCCGGGGCCGCTGACCATGGTGGTGGCGGGCGCCGGGTCGGGCAAGACCTCCACCATGGCGGCCCGCATCGCCGCGTTGGTCAAATGCGGCGTGTCGCCGGAGCAGGTCGCGGTCATGTCGTTCACCAACGCCGCCGTGGACGCGATGGTGGGCCGGGCTCACACACCGGTGAAAACCACCACGTTCGCCGCCATGCTGATGAACGTGGTGCGCAACCATATCGCCAAAGCCAATATTGTCGAGCCCGCGCAGTTGCTCAACGCTTTGGCGATCCACCGGCCTAAAGTGCCGGCCCATCTGGAGTCGGTCTATGTCACGTTGATGGCGGCCGTCCGGGCGACCAGCCGGTTCTCGGTCGACCCCGCCCGGATCGAAGATTTGCGGTCGCTGATTCTGGACCACCCTTCTAAGATCGTCGAAATCGTGAACTTGGTCGAGCTGATCACCCTTGACATGATCGCGCCGCTGGTCGAGCACATCATCACCGCCAACCCCGGCGCGTTGGCCAAAACGTTCGCCGGGGTGAGGTTTCTGATGGTGGACGAGGCGCAAGACACCTCCACCGTCGAGCTTGATGTCACATTGCGGGCGGCGCTGGCGGCCGGGATGAACTTGTTCATCATCGGCGACCCGTCGCAAAACCTGTACCAGTTTCGCGGGGCAAGCCCTGACGCGCTGGTGTCGTTGGCGTCGTCCCAGACGGCGAAAACGGTGAGCCTGACCACCAACTACCGGTCCAACCAGGACATCTTGGACGTGGGGAACGTGTTTCTGGAGCAGGCGTCGGCCACCAATGTGACCAACATCTCGCTGCTGTCCGACAATTTGCGGGTTTCCAGCCCGGCCGAGTTCGCCGCCAATGTGCGGCTGGTCGACGCCGAGACCACCTGGTTCAGGCTGTGCCGCCAAAGGGTTGAGGAAGCCATTTACGGTTTTGGGGTTGAGGCCCTGGTGCGGCGGTGGTTGGGGAAAGATTGGACGGTTGGCGTGTTGACGCCGACCGGCCGGGTCTCGACCAATCTGACCGCCCACATCGCCGACCAGTTGGGGGTGGAGGCCGCCAATTTGACCTCGGCCAGAGGCAAGGCGTTCACCGGTTTGTCTTGGGTGCTGGTGTCGAGTGCTTGGGGCCAGGTCGCGAAAAGCGGCGACCCGCACTTGTGGCCGCTGTACTTCTCGGCTTTGGCCGGGGTGGTCGACCCGTCAAACGTCCCGTCGCTGGCCGGCTCGCCGGTGACAGCCTCGCTGACCGACGATCCGACCACGTTCAAAGCGGCGCAAGACTGGTGGTTGGCGAACGCCCCGTTGTTGAAAACTGTCATCGGCGGTCTGCCGGTCGAGTCCGACCTGCGTTACCCGGACGCCCGTGAGACGGCGTTGACGGTGTTCACGGGCAGCGTCCTCCAGTTCGAGGCGTCGATCAACCGGAAGCGTTCGGCCAACCTGTCGCGCATGAACGGGCAGCGCAAAACCGATCACGCCCAACTGTCGGCGGGCACCATCCACTCGGCCAAAGGCTTGGAGTTTGACGCCACCGTGGTGGTGGTCGACACCGACCGGTTGAACTCCCAGGAGGCTATCCGGTTGTACTACGTCGCTTTGACCAGGGCCAGGCATCAAACGATGATCATCACGGTCGGGTCGAACCAGCAGATCCAAACGGCTTGGCGGCGAATTCTGGCTGACCGGGTGCGTCTGGAGGTGTTGGCCCACAACCCGAACGCGGATGAGGCCGCTTTCAAGGCTGCGGCTGAGAAATACGCCCACCTGTTCGAGTAGTGGAAACCCCCCTGGGCGGCGCTTGGCGCCGCCCAGGGGGGTTTTTGCTCTCAGACGCTCAGCGCCGCCGCCGCCGGCTGGGCCGCCGGACTGCCTTGACCGATTGTTTGACGGACGGCGGCGTCAGTCCACTCCCCGGCGCCCAAACTGGTTGGGGTGCTGGCTTTCACCCCGTTCAACGCCACAGGCCCGGCGCTGGCGTCTAGCTCCAACCGCTCGATCTCGCTGTTCGCCACCGATATTCCATGCCTGCCCGTGGTGCGGATTTGGCGCAAAGCGTGCTGGTTGCGACCTTCGCCAAATGATTCGCCGACTTCCAACACGCACTCGTCGATTTGCACCCTGACGGCTTGCCAATTCCACAACGCAGACTGGTTCACCACGGAGTCTTGCACGCGGGAGCGTGTCAGATTGGACTCGGCGATGAAACTGCGGGCGACCTGGCTCTCAGACAGACGACTGCTCACCAGCGCCGAGTTTTCATCGGCCCACGAGCCGTCCTGCGCGATGGTGCTGTCGCCAAACACTTTGGCGCCGATTGTCCCCGCCTCCACGCCGGGGATGTCGATGGCGACCATGCGGCCGTCTTTGATCTCGTGGGTGGGCGCGCTGCCTACCTCGCCGTACTCGCCCGCGCCGATGACGCGAACCGGGTTCCGCCGGCTGTCCATCCCATGCATCCGCCCGGAAATGTCGGCTTTGCCGAACACTTCGACATCGCCCTTGGACCGGTCGATGGAAACCATGCTTGTCCTGGAACTGTCGCTGAACATGACTTTGCCGCTCCCGGTGGGCGCGACCACACGCCACAAATGGGCGTTGTCGCCCGCGTAGACGGCGCACAGCTTGGAGTCCACGACGCGGGCTTGGCCTTCCACATAGCTGTTGACCAGGTGGGAGGCATGAACTTGCGCGGTGTCAACCACCCAGGCGTTGCACTCCAAAATCGAATGGCCGGTCACTTGGGCGTCAAATCCGATCCACGACCCGTCGTGCGCCACTTTGACGCCTTCGCCCACCACCCCGCCAAGCGTGTCGGGCTCGACGCCCTCGATGTTGACCGCCCTCATGCGGGTCGAGCCGTCCGGCATCTCCACCAGCTCAAAAGTGACGGCCTCCGGCTCGGCCGGGTTGAACAGCTTCTCGCGCTCGGCCCGCCTGGCCTCGGCGTCGTTGTAGCGGCGCCCCTCGTCGGCTCGGCGGGGGTTGTCGGCCTGAGCGGTCGCGTCGACCAGCGCCTCGGCTTCTTGGCCCAGGTTTTGAGCTTGGCGGATGGCTTTCGGCGCGAACATGGCGTGGGGGCCGTCGTAAAGGTTCCCGCCTTTGGCGGCGATGTGGAGCAGCGGCCCCATCACGGAGAGCGGTTTGGCTTTGGCACCTTCCACGTAGGCGATCATGTCCAGCGGGGCGCCGTTTGCGGCGGTGATCGAGCCCATGTCGCCGCCGATTGCCAACGTGTCCGCCACCTGCCGGATCATCTGGGCGGAAACCCTCAACCCCATCCGGTCGTTGAAAATCATCTGGGCCGCCTCGACCCACTCGTCCGCCGTGACCGGGGAGCGCCCTTCCCCGCTCCCGTTGGCCGCGAACCACCGGCCCTCCCCCAGACGGGCGGGGATGTCGCCGTCCCACAGTATCGACACCGCTGTTTGCACATCGGTGAACAAGTCCATGGCTTGCACCGGGTCGTGTTTGGCTTGCAGCAGCCCTTGGTTGACGGCGGCCGACAGCCCCAAGACGGCTGTCATCGCCTCTGGGCCTTCGCCGCGCAACGCCCGTGCGCTTTGATACTGTTTGACCCCGGCCAAGCCGACGGCTTTTTTGACCACGAGGGCGACATTGACGCCCTCGTCGGCGATGTGGCCAGCATGGAGACCCGCCTTGATTATGTTCGAGCCCCACATTTGGCCGGCTTGGAGCGACTTTCGCGACATGGCCTCTGACACGAGCGGCGAGCCGAGTTGGGCGTACTGGGTGAAAACGGCCAGCTTGTCCAGGTTGCCTTTCGCCCCGGTGTCCACGTTGACGGCTTTGACCGACTCCAAATAGACCCCCAAATCGTCGAAACGCAGACCGAGCCGGGCGTCGGCGTTGGCCAAAGCCGCGTGAGCCCACTGGTTCAAGCGCCGCAAGCCTTCGGCGCCGTCGATTTGCCCCGCCCACAGCGAAAAATTGATTTGCTCGCGCTCCTGGGCCAAGCCCGCGCCAGCCAGTTGCTCGCCGATGGCCAGGTCGGCGTCGGTGTGCAGGTTCAACGGGTTGACCACCTGCTCGGTTTGGCCAGCCAACCCCATGGTCGTCTCGCCGCGCCGGTCCAACAGGTTGGCCAAGACATCGAATTGCTCCACCGCCTGCTCGAACGCCTCTTGGGAGTCCAAGCGGATCAAACCAACCGTGTCGCCGTCGAAGTCGCCGTCGAACGATTTGACCATCACCGGGTTGATGCGCACCCCTTTGACGGCTGGGTCCACGCGGACTTTCATGTACCGCACGCCGCCGTCGTGCTGCACCGGGTCGCGGAAGATCAGCACCCGCTGGTCCGGCCCGTCGCCGTCGGTTTCGCGGTGGTCCGCCAGCCCGAGCGAGGCGGCCAACCCCGGCCCGACCGCGATCTCGTCCAAATCCAGCCTGGGGTCGGCCGACCACACGGCGTTGGCCGAGTGGGCCGGCGTGGCGCCGAGCAGGTCTCGGCGGAAAATCCCGTGCCGGGAGGCGATCTCGCGGCTGAGCGCCAGATTGGCCAACGTGTTCCAAGACCCGCGCGCCCGGCCCAGCGCCAGTGATTGGACGGCGGCCCGCCTTTGCGGGTCGTCCAAATGCTCGGCCTCGGCGTGGGCTTGGATCTGCTCGAAAATGATCTGGTATTTCTCCGAGTACTCGTGGGCCATGCCGTTCCGGCCGACCCGCAGGCTGGCGGGCAAAACGGGCAGCAGTTGGCGCCCGTCGGCCAGGCGGGCCAAATGCCTGGCCTCAGGCGGCCGCTCGCCCTCGCGGACGGGCGCGGCGGGGAACTCCAGATCCCATCCGGCGGGAACGATCATGTCGCCGCCGTATTGGCCGAACGCCTCGGCGAAGCTCGCGCCGTCCAACGGGTCGACGGCTCTGCGCCCGCCGCGCGCCTGGGCGATCTCCTGGTCGCCCAACCCGGCCAGCGCGTCGGCGTCGATCAGCGCCAGCGAGCCGTCCGTTTTGAGCGACACGCCGACCATTTGAAGGTATTCGGCGGCCCTGGACAGCGCGACGCCTTTGTCCGCGAACAGTTCGGCGGCGATCTTGTCCGCGCCTTTGGCCGACAGCACCCAGCCGGCTTGGGCGGAAAACGACCGCCCGACGCTGACGGGCTTGGATGTGGCGGCGGAAAACAGCGCCGCCGGACGGGTGGCCTGCTCGGCGGGCGACATGTCGCCGGGCTCGGCGGCCTCGTAATCGTCGCCGTAAGCCCTGGTCCCGACATCCACCGTCATGTGGGAGACGATGAACCGCAGCGGGGCCATGGTCGGCGCCGCCGCCGGGCTGGCCGGTTGCTGGCCGTCGGGCAGCGTCAACGGGCGGACTTCTCTGCCAGCCGCCTCATGGATGAGGCTGCCGTTGAAACGGCTGAGCGGGCTGAGCGGCGAGTACACCACGCCCAGCTCGGGGTTGGCCGCGAACAGGGCTTCAACATAGTCGTCGCGGTCGGCCTCCATCTGGGTCACATAGGCGATGACGCCCTTGTTGCCGTGGTTGTCGCTCAGTTTGTCGCCCACCGTCAAAGGCCGCGTCAAACCGGTTTCGGGGTCGGGCACGCCGTTGGCCTCGGCGAACTGGCGCGAGACGACAAAACCGTCTTCCATGGTCCAGCCGCGCAGAGCGATCTGGGCGGCGTGGACGGGCTCGGTTTGCCGGTTGGCGCTCAGCGCGTTGGCTTTCGCCATCCGACGGCGGTCCATGGCGTTCCGCGAGATGTTCGCGCCGAACAATTTCACCAGGTTGGAGTCGGTCGGTTTGAAACCGGCGGCGACCATCTCGCCGGCCCGCTCGGCGTTGACCAAAACCCGGCCATACCCGTCCACGTCGGCCGCCGCCGCCAGCAGCCGCAACCGCCCTGGGTCGGAGTCGTTGGTGAAATCTCCGTCGAACACGCCGCCTTCGCCCCTGGCGTCCAAAATGGCTGGGGTGCGCATCCCCAGGTCGGTGAAAGTCGTCCGGCAGCGCGACGCCGCCTGGCGGGACTCGCCCTCGTAGGAGGCCCGCCACACCTCGGTGAAACTGTCGGCCACCGTGTCCGGCATTCTGACCCGGCGGGCGTATTCGCCCACCACGATTTCGCGGCGCGCCAGTTCTGCCGCGTCCCCTTGGACGGATTCCAAGTAATTTCCGGGCAGGCGCACATCGTATTGGCTGGTCAAAACCCTGGTCAGAGCCGAAGACGAGTCGACCCGGTGGGCGCCGTCGTGATATTTGGCGCCCAACAGGTCTTCCGCCACTTGGATGCGCGCCGCCTGCGTGATTTGGTCGGCGTATGAGGTCAGCCGCATCCGCTCGTAGAAGGAGCCTGGACCCCCGGCCACGTTGACGGTGTGGCCGGGCACGATCATCTCGGTGTCGCCGGTCAGCAAACTGGTGCGGTAAACCTCGCCCAGCGCGCCCATTGGGTGGATTTTGCCGATCTGGCCGATTATTCGCTGGGAGACGGGTTTGGCGCCGGCGGTGTTGACGACAGTTCTGGTCCCGCTCCATTGGAGGACGCCGGCTTGGTCCACCTCGATGGCGATGTCGCCCACGCCGTGGGTTTCCAAAGTGTCCCGAATCCCCAAGGCGACCAGGGATCGCACGGGGAACGCCGCGCCGGACATGTCGTCCACGGCCTGGTCAAAGCTCACCACGTCGTCCACGGCCTGGTCCAAGTCCACCGGCTGGGCGGTGGCGGGGTCGAACTTGACCATCCGGTCCAGCCAGGTCGCCCGCCGCGCGTCCTCGCCCAACAGCCGGGAGCTTAGAGGCACGTCGGGTGGCGTCGATTCGGACAGGTACTCGGCCAAGTCGGTTGCCACGGCGTAACTGTTTTGCCCGGACAGGCGGGCCACGTTGTCGATGTCTATCGCCCAGGCGCCGGGTTGGCCGGCTTCCCCGGTGACCAGGTTTTCGCTCATCCAGCGGTCGAATGTGCTAACGGCGTTTTCGCCGGGGATCGGCTTGGTGATCCGCTGCCACAAGGTCCGCTGCAACGCGGCGATCTGGTCGTCGAATGAGACCAGCTCGGCGGGCAGGGCCAGTTCCCGCCCGGCGGCGATCTGGTCTTCGGCGGCCGACATCAGGTCGTCGAGCTTGGTCTCGCCGGTGACCGCCGCCACGGCCGCGTCGACCTGCTCGGTGAACCACAGCTCGTGCCTGGCCGCGCGGTCGGCGGCGCGCGCCGCCGCCAGCGGGGTCAGCCCGCCAAGGTCGGCGTCGGGGGCGAAGATCTCCGGGTATTTGACCGGCAGCGCCGCGTCCGGCGTCT
>JAIROU010000128.1 GCA_031257375.1 Bifidobacteriaceae bacterium | reverse complement strand
TCTTCCGATCTGGCGCAGCACTGGGGCTCAAACGTTAAATGGGCATGAGGCACAGAACGGCGCAAAGAGCTAGCTTACACCACGCGACAAGGGTTGTCCAGTCCAGTTTTCCGATGCCGCCAGGGTCGCCTTCCAGCGGCGGCGGTTTCCCGACGTGTCCGATGCCGCTGGGTCGGCTTCCAGCGCCCGATGCCGTCCGGCCACCGCCCGGCCCCCAGCCCTCACTCGACCGTGACGCCGGTCGAAAGCTGGAAGATCGGCAGGTAGAGGGAGATCAGGATCGACCCGACCACGGCGCCGACCACGGCGATCAGGAGCGGCTCGATGATCGAGGTGATCGAGGCGGCGGCGGCGGTGACTTCCTCGTCGTAGAACTCGGCCACCTTGTCGAGCATCTGGTCGAGCGCGCCGGACTCTTCCCCGACCGCGACCATGTGGGCGATCATGGTGCCGAAAATCGGCTCGGCGGCGATCGCCTTGCCCAGCCCAATCCCGTTCATGACCTGCAGCTTGACCCTCTCGACGGCATCGGATACAACCGTGTTGCCGGCCGTGTCGCCAACGATCTCCAGGGTCTGGACAATCGGCACGCCGACCGCCGACATGGTCGAGATCGAGCGCGACAGCCGGGCCAGGGCGACTTTCAGCATCAGCCCGCCGATGATCGGGGTCTTCAGTTTCATCGGGTCGACCTTCCGGCGGATCGGCAGGTCGTTCTTGTGTCGGCCCCACCAGACCGCGAAGGCGATGACGACGGCCGCCAGCGGCAGGCCGCCGATCCGCAAGATCTCTGACAGTTTCACCAGCACCAGGGTCGGCAGCGGCAGCGACTTGCCGGCGGAATCGAAAATGCCTTCGAACACCGGCACGATGAACACCAACATGACCACAACGATAATCGCGGCGAAGCAGAGCACCACGATCGGATAGACCATGGCCGATTTGATGGCCCGGCGCAGCCGCAGCTCCGACTCCATCTGCTCGGCCACCGACACCAGCACGGTGTCGAGGAAGCCGCCGGCCTCGCCGGCCTTGATCATGGCGATGGTCACCGGGGAGAAGACGCGCGGGTGTTTGGACATCGCCTCGCCCAAGGACGAGCCCGATTCGACCTCGCCGGCGACCTCCCGCAGCACGGCCGTCAAACCGGGCGAGGCGGCCTGGTCGATGATCGCGGTCAGCGAGTTGAACAGCGACAGCCCGGCGTTGACCATGGTGGCCAGCTGGCGGATGACCACGGCCACGTCCTTGGGGCTGACCCGGTTGCCGCCGAGCTTGATCTCCATGTTGAGGCCGGTCTTGGAGACCTCGTCAATGGCGATCGGCGTCAAGCCGCTCTCGCGCAGGTGGCGGGCGACGGTTTGGGTGTCGGGGCCGTCGATCTTGCCGGTGCGGGTCGAGCCGTCCGCGATGACGGTGTATTCGAAGGTCTTGGTTCCGGCCATCAGTTGTCACATCCTTCCGAAAGGACTGTTCAGTCCAGCGGCGCCCTGCTGGACGCGGGTCGTCCGGCCCAGCAGCCGGGCGAATTCCTCGGGCTGGCGGGCGGTTTCCAGGCCCTCGTCAAAGGTGATGTCGCCTTGGCGGACCAGATCGGCCAACGACTGGTCGAGGGTGTGCATGCCCTCGTCTTTGCCGGAGTGCAGGGCCGTGTAAATCTGGTGGAGTTTGTTCTCCCGGATCATCGACCGGATGGCCGGGGTCGCCCGCATCAACTCGGTCGCCACAACGCGCCCCTTGCCATCGGCCCGGCGGCAGAGCGTCTGCGAGAGGACGCCTTGGATGGTGATGGCCAACTGGTTGCGGATCTGGTCTTGTTGGGCGGCCTCGAACTGGTCGATCACACGGTTGATCGATTGGGCGACGCCTTGGGTGTGGAGGGTGGCGAAAACCAGGTGGCCGGTCTCGGCCGCCCGCAAGGCGATCTCCATGGTCTCGCGGTCCCGCATCTCACCGACCAAGATGATGTCCGGGTCTTGGCGCAGGGCGTGTTTCAAGGCCTCGGAGAAAGACAGGGTGTCGACCCCGACCTCGCGCTGGGCGACCAGGCAGCGGTTGGACGTGTGCTGGAACTCGATCGGGTCCTCGATCGTCAAGATGTGCCCGGAGCGGGTGCGGTTGGCCAGGTCGAGGATGGCCGCCAGGGTGGTCGACTTGCCCGAGCCGGTCGGCCCGCAGACCAGCACCAGTCCGCGCGGCAGGCCGGCGAAGGTCTTGACCACGCCGGGGATGCGGAGTTCTTCGAGCGGCAGAATCCGGTCCGGAATGACCCGGAAGGCGGCCGAGATCGAGCCGCGGTCCCAGAACAGGTTGCAGCGGAACATTCTGCCCGAGGGCACCTGGTAGGAGTAATCCAACTCCAGTTCGCGCTCGAAGCGTTCCTGCTGGTTGCGGTTGATCATGGACATCAACTGCTGGTAGAGGGGTTCCTCGCCGGGCCGCGAGTAGCCCGGCAGCGGCGTCAGCTGGCCGGACTGGCGGATGATCGGCGGCAGCAAGGCCGTCAGGTGCAGGTCGGAGGCGCCCAGGGCGGCCGCCTCCTCGAGGGCCTGGATCAGGTCGATCCCGGCGTCGGCGCTGTGCAGTTCAGTCACCATTCAGGCCACCACCCTCAGCAATTCCTCGACCGATGTCAAGCCCTGGGCGACTTTGGCCCAGCCGTCCTGGCGCAGGGTCACCATGCCCTGCTCGCGGGCCAACTCACCCAGTTCGCGGGTCGATTTGCGCAGCGCCGTCAGGTGTTCGAGCTCTTTCGAGACAGTCATCACCTCGTGGACGGCCATCCGGCCCTTGAAGCCGGTGTTGGCGCAGACGGCGCAGCCCTTGGGCCGGTAAAGCTGCTGCGGCGGCGGCTCGCGGAAGACCCAGTCGGTCCGCAGCATGTCCTGTTCGGCCTGGGTCGGGGCGTAGGCCTCGCGGCAGCGCAGGCAGAGGCGCCGGGCCAGGCGCTGGGCGACCACGCAGTCCAGGGCCGAGGCGACCAGGAAGGGCTCGATCCCCATCTCGGTCAGCCGGGTGACGGCCGAGGGGGCGTCGTTGGTGTGCAGCGTGGACAGGACCAAGTGCCCGGTCAGGGCCGCCTCGACGGCGATCTTGGCGGTCTCGCCATCGCGGATCTCGCCCACCAGCACCACATCCGGGTCGGCCCGCAGGATCGACCGCAGGGCCGAGGCGAAGGTCAGGCCGGCCTTCGGGTTGACCTGGACCTGGTTGATCCCGGCCATCCGGTACTCGACCGGGTCCTCGATCGTGATGATGTTGACCTCCGGGCGGGAAACCTCCCGGATGGCCGCGTAGAGCGTGGTCGACTTGCCGGAGCCGGTCGGGCCGGTCGCCAGGATCATGCCGTAGGGCTTGGTGTAGGAGGCCTTGAACTTGGCCAGCGAGTCGTCCGAGAAGGACAGTTTGCGCAGGTTGACCTCGACGGCGGCGGTGTTGAGGATCCGCATGACGACTTTTTCGCCCCACACCGTCGGCAGCGTGGCCACCCGCAGGTCGACGTTGGTGTTGTCGATGGCGATCGAGATCCGCCCGTCCTGGGGTTTGCGCCGCTCCGCGATGTCGATGTTGGCCATGATCTTGATCCGGGAGATGACCTGCGACTGGATCGACTTGGGCGCGTTCTGCATCTCGTGGAGGACACCGTCGATCCGGTAGCGCACGCGCAGGTCGCGTTCCTCCGGCTCGAGGTGGATGTCGGAGCAGTTGTCGTGGATGGCCTGGGAGATCAGCAGATGGACCCAGCGGACGACCGGCGAGTCCTCGGCCACGACCTCGGGCGCGCCCAGGTCTCTTTCTTCTTCGCGCGCGCTGGTGTCCAGGGCCTGGCCGATCGAGTCGATCTCCGAATCGGACCGCACCCAGCGCTGGATCGCCCGCTCCAGCGCCCCGCGCTGGGCGACCACCGGGACGACGGCCGTGCCCAGGTAAGAGCGCACGTCGTCAAGGGCCACAATGTTGCCCGGCTCGGCCATCGCGAGCAGGACGGCATCGCCCTCGCGGGCCACCGGCAGCAGCAGGTGGCGCCGGCAGATGGCGGCCGGCACGGAGGACGCCAGCCGCCCGTCGACCGGGAAGACGTCGATGTCGATGAACCGCAACCCGGCCGCCTCGGCCAGGACCGGGATCAGGTCTTCCTCGGTCAGGGCGCCTGTGGCGACCAGCGCCTGGCCCAAGGTCACCCCCTCCAGGGATTGCTGGCGGACGGCTTGGTCAAGCTGGGAGCGCGAGACCAGGCCGCGGGTCAGCAGGGCTTGTTCGAGGGCGCTCACCGCACACCTCTGGGCATGGCCAGGCCGAGCGAGTTGAAGACGGCCTGGGTGTGGTCGTAGTTCTCAGAGATCAGGTGCCGCGAGGCGTGGTTGATCCGGCCCAAGATCTCTTCCATCGGCACGCGGTCGAACGGCCGGGCCTCGTCGACGCAGGCCTTGGCCAACTCGCGTAGGGCGCTCAGTTCCTCGTGCGAGCGGTGCAACTGCTCGTCAATCGGGCCGACCAGCGGCCCCAACTGGGCCGAGACGCCGTACTTCGGCACCTGGATGCGCCAGGCCGAGAGGAACTTCTGGAACTGGCCGAGCGAGGCGCCGGCCGATTCGACATGGCGGCCCACGTCGGTCAAGACCTGCTGGGCGCCCTCAAGGCCGGCCGAAACCGCCTCGACGTCATCGGCCAAGGCGTAGCACAACAGCGGCACGTACAAGAAACCCTCCGGCGGGGCGAACCCGTCTAGGTTTTCCAAGGCGAAGTTGATCACCATGTCGTTGTGCAACTGGGCCAAAGCGATCCTGAAGCGCAACTCCATGACCCCCAGGCGAACCTGGGTCAAGCGCTCCGGCAGCGGCGCCACGACCTGCTCGGCGGCGGCGCCAACCTGGGTCATGGCGTTGGCCGTCGAGACCAGGATGGGCGCGTTCAGAGCCACCCGCTGCGAGGCGTCGAGGGCCACCTGGGTGACCCCGGCCAAGGTGGCCACGGTGCCGCCGAGTTGCTTCGACCCGGCCTGGAGGGCCTCGGCCAGGTGCTGCAGGGAGTCGAGGCGGCCCAGCAACTCGCCGATGTGCTCGTCCAGGCCGACGGCGTTGTTCAAGTGTCGGCGATGTCGCCGTGGGCCTCCGGCCGGTAGGTCCGGCGGGCCGAGAGCGAGACCCGGGTCTGGGTCTCGGCCGGCAGCGAGGTGTACATGAACTCGTCGTAGGAGGGGAAACCGGCGTCGGCCAGCATGCCGGCCAGTCCGACCAGTCCGGCGGTGGCGGTCTGCGAGCGGTTGGCGCCCTCGGTCTTGGCCTCGAGCTCGATCGGCAGGGCCTGGCCGTAGAGCGACAGGGCGGCGTTCCACAGCGGCTCGAACCGGGGCGAGGACCGCACCGACAAGAAGCCCGAGCCCATCGGCGTGACGGTGGCGAAGACCTGGTAGTCGAAGCCGTCCTTGGCCAAGTTCTTGACGTAGGCGGCGAACGGCTTGCCGCCCAGCAGGGTGTCCCACATCAGCTTGAAGGCGCCGCCCGGCATCAGCGGGTTGCGGATCAAGTTGTGCGGGGCGCCCATCAACTCGTTCCGGGGGAAGGCCGAGAGTCGCGCGAAGACCGAGTTCGCGGCGGTGATGACGCCCTTTCGGTCGGTGCAGGAGAAGAAGAGCTCGTCAACTCCCACGCGCCGCTCTTGTCCGATTCGAGTTTTGCGATCAAGCATTGCGCAGCCTATCCATTGCCACGCGCACCACCGCGACGAGCGCCTGTTTGGCCGCCTCGCGGGAGCGCGCATCCGAATACATAACCGGGATATCAGGACCGACCGCCAAGGCGTCGCGGACGTCTTCGAGGGTGTGACGGGCGATGCCGTCGAAGCAGTTGATCACCACCACGAACGGTATGCCCCGGGACTCGAAGTAGTCGACGGCCGTGAAGCCTTGGTCGAGGCGGTCGGTGTCGACCAGGACCACCGCGCCGATGGCGCCGCGGACCAGGTCGTCCCACATGAACAAGAAGCGCTCTTGGCCGGGGGTGCCGAACAGGTACAGCCAGAGCGAGTCGCCCAAGGCGATCCGCCCAAAGTCCATGGCGACTGTGGTGGTCTCCTTCTGGGCGGCGCGGCGACCGGCATCGTCCACGCCCAGGGAGTGTTCAGTCATATCGGCTTCGGTGTTGAGGGGCTCAATATCCGAAACCGCGCCAATGAACGTGGTCTTGCCCACCGCGAAGCCCCCGGCCACCACAATCTTGACGACTGTCGGGGGCTTGGGCCGCGTCACAGTGACACCTTGGCTCGGCTCATAGTTTGGATATTGCATTTAGAACACTCTCCAGTAACTCCAGGGTTTGCTCACGCGAGACGGGACCGCCCGAACCGACGCCGCCGCCACCGCCGGCCATGGTGTCATGCACCACCAGCACACCGGCCTCGGCCAGGTCCGAGACGAGCACCTTGACCACCCCGACGGGCAGTTTCAAGTGTGCCGATACTTCAGCCACCGTCAGGTAGGTGGTGGCGATTTGCCGCACGATGGCGGCTTCTTCGGGCGACAGCTTCTTGCCTTTGTCGGCCAGCCATTGCCGGTTGGCGACTTCCAGGATCGATTCGAGGCGAGTGTTGGTGCTGCCCTGGGTCCGCCCCCCGGTCACCACGAACGGCCGCACCGAGGCCACGTCCTCGACCGACAAGCTGACCGGCGACTCGTCTTCGACCCGGCGGCGGGGACGCCGGCGGGGCGAGGCCGGAACCGATGGCTTGGCGGTGCGGGACGGCGCCACTTCGAGCGGGCCGCTGACGGGCGGGGCCGCCGGCGGCCTCGGCCGGGGCGCCGTCCGGGCGGGCGCCGCCAGTCCGCCCGGCGGCGGCACGGCTGCCGCGGCAGGCGCCACCAGCGACTCGAAGCTGGCCTCGGCCAGACCGCCTGGTCCATTGACCAGGCGGCGCGGGGTTGGCCGGCGGGGAGGCTGGGACGTCATCATCGGCCACCCCGCACGGTGCCGGTGGTCGGCAGCGCGTCACGCATCTCAGCGATCAACTGCGGCGTCAAGAACGATTCGGCCCGTCCCACCAGCGTGGCCATCTCATAGCCGACCAGGCCGACGTCGGAGTCCGGCTCGCACAGGACCGCCAGCACCGATCCGTTGGAGATCGACATCAGCATGACGAAGCCCTCTTCGTATTCGATGACGGACTGGCGGTCGCGGCCGATCCCCAGTTCCCGCCCGGCCCCGCGGGCCAAGGACGACATGCCGGAGCAGATTGCCGCCATGATGTCACCGACCGTCCGGTCGGCGCCGCCGGACATGGTCATCAGCAGGCCATCGGCGCTCACCACCACGCCCAAGCGGGCTCCCGGGGTCGAGCGCACGAAGGAATCCAGAAGCCAGGTGAGATCCTGCCTATTCTCCCCGGTGTGGTAGTTGGTCATCATCTGAGTTCTCCTTGGATACACATGACAGTGAGTTGGAACGTTGTTTGGGTCGAAAACATTTCCGCCGGTCACCCCTTCCCGGCCGTGGAGCGGGCGTCGCTGCGGCCGCGCCGGGTGCCAAGTTGGAAGGAGGACAGCGCGCTGCGGATCTTTTCCGCGTCGCGCGCCTTGGGCGGCGTCGCCGGGGCGGCCGCCGGGGCGGGCAGGGCGGTTTGGCCGGTCTGGCGGCGGGCCAGGGAGGAGGCCGGCTTGGATTCGGTGCGTTCCGGCTTGTAGGCGTTGATCCCGGCCAGTTCGGCCAGGGCCTCCTCTTGGATCGAGGCCTTCAAGGCGATGGCCGAACCGGCGATCGAACCGCTGAGGTCGGGAATGGCGCTGGCGCCGCCGTCCGGCATCATGGTCCCGCCGGGCTGGAAGGAGGCGGCCGCCCTCGGCGCGGGCGGCGCGACCGGCGCGCCCGGCTGGCGGATCATCCCCGGATCGAGGGCCTGCGGCTGCGGCAATCCGGGCGCCAGGGCGCCGGGCTGGAAGGTGCCGGCCGGGACTGCCGCCGGGCTTGGCGCCGGGACCGCGGGCTGGAAGGTTCCCGCGCTGGCGGCGGGCGCCGGGACGGCGGCGGCCACTGGGCCGGCGGCCGGGCTGGCCGCCGCGCCGCGCCTGGGCAGCGGGGCCGGACCGGCGGCGGCGCCGGCCGGACCGGTCGGCGCCGGGCCGGTCGGCGTTGGGCCGGTCGCTGGCGGACCGCCCGCCGGGTCGCCTGGCGCCTGGCCGACGGCCGCTGGCGGAGCGAACGCCGGGGCATAGG
>JAIROU010000121.1 GCA_031257375.1 Bifidobacteriaceae bacterium | reverse complement strand
GCGTCGGAGGCCGCGATCGCGGCCTTGCGGCGCGGCGTCGTGGCCGCTGATCTGTGATGGCTCTCCCTCGGGTTGAAGCTTAGGTTGAGACACGCCGGACTCCGACACGGGCAGTTTGGCATTGCTCGGCGTGTCGGGTAGTTTTCCTGAGTGCAGTTCGTGTAATGAGCCCGCGATCGCGCTGAGTAGCTCAGTCGCCCCCCGCGTTTTCGCCCAGAACTGCACCGGCGCCCGCCGCTCAATAGAAAACAGGCTCGCCTGGTCCGAAGGGCGAGCGGGCGCCGCCACATGAATCTGGGCCGTCGCTCCCGGCGGTTGAGCCGGCGCCCGGCCCGGCGGTTGGCCCGGCGGTTGAGTCGGCGCACGGGTCGGCGGCGGGGTCGGCGCGCTACCCGAATGGTGGGCTCGGCCTCCCACCGGGGCGGCCGGGTCGGGGCGCGGACCGGGCGGCTTGGACGGCGGGGTCGGCCTGTATGATCGGGCGTCATGCCGTCGAACCGTTGGCTCTGGATCAGCTTGGCCGGGGCGGGCCTGAGCGGGTTCGTCAGTTTCCTGGCCTTCAGGCCGGCCGGTTGGTGGTTCGCGGCGCCGCTGGCGCTGGCCGGGCTTTATGCGCTGGTGCGGCCGGTCGGGCCTGGGCGCGGCCTGGTGCTGGCGCTGGTCTTCGGCTTGGCCGAGTTCTTGCCCATGTTGACTTGGGCGCACAACGCCGCCGGACTGCTGCCGTACCTGGCTTTGAGCGTGGCGTCGGCCGGGCTGTTCGCCCTGGGGGCGGTGCTTTACGGTTGCGCGCGGTGGTTGGCGCCGGGGCAGGGGCGCACGGGCGCCGCGGCGGGCGGACGCCGGGGGAGCGGCGGCGGCCGGGGTGGCGGCAGAGCCAGGGCGAGCGGCGGCGCGGGGAGCGGCGGCGGGCGGCTGAGCGGCGGCGCGCTGAGCGGTGGCGCGCTGAGCGGCGCCGGCCGGGGGAGCGGGCGCCGGGGCACGGCATCGGGCATCAGGCCGTCGGACGGACGGACCGGCTGGCGGGGAGGCCCCTCGGCGCTGGACGGGCTGCTGTTCGCGGCCGCCATCACCGCCGCCGACACCTTTCGCCAGTTCTTCCCCTTCGGCGGCTTCCCGTGGGGGCGGCTCGGCTTCACGCAGGTGGGCGGCCCGATGGCGCGGTGGGCTTGGCTGGGCGGGGCGCCCTTGGTCGGCCTGGCCGCCGCGCTGGCCGGTTCGTTCCTGGTCGTGGCCCTGGCGGCGGTCTGGCGGCGGCGCTGGCGGACGGCCGCGGTCGGAGCCGGCGGCTTGGCGTTCGCGCTGGTGGCGCCGTTGGCCCTGCCGATCAGCGCTGGGGCCGAGGGCGGGACCATCGCGGTCGGAGCCGTCCAAGGCGATGTCGAGGTGACGTCGGAGGGGCTGTTCGCCCGCCAGCGCGAGGTCCTGGAGAACCATGTCGCGGTCAGCCTGGTCCTGGCCCAGGAGGTGGGGCCGGGGGCCTTGGACGTGGTGCTGTGGCCGGAGAACTCGACCGACATCGACCCCAGGACGGACCGCGCCGCCTACGCCGCCATCGACCAAGCGGCCACCGCGCTCGACGCGCCGCTGCTGGTCGGGGCCATGCAATACGTCGGCCGGGCGAACCGCTACAACCAGGGCCTGCTCTGGCGCGGGGGCCTGGGCGTGGTCGACGTGTACTCCAAGCGCCACCCGGCGCCGTTCGCCGAGTACGTGCCGGGGCGGTCCTTCTTCCGGCTGTTCACATCCAAGGTCGACTTGATCAACACCGACATGCTGGCCGGTCAGACGATCGGCCTGATGCGCTTCGACGCCCCCGTCCTGGGGCGGTCGGTGGCGATGGGCGACATCATCTGCTTCGAGGTCGCCTACGACTCGATCGTCGCCGACGTGGTGGCGGACGGGGCCGAGTTCGTGGTGGTGCAGACCAACAACGCCTCATTCGGCTTCTCCGAGGAAGCGACCCAGCAGTTCGCCATGACCCGGCTGCGGGCTATCGAGCACGGACGGTCGGTGGTCCAGATCTCGACCGTCGGCGTCTCGGCGGCGGTCGCCCCGGACGGGTCCTTGCTGACGCCCCTGACGACGCTGTTCGAACCCGCCTTCTTCACCGCCGACCTGCCGCTGCGGACATCGGTGACCCCGGCCACCCGGATCGGCGGGTTGGTTTGCTGGGCGCTGATGATCGGGCCGCTCGGCCTGGCCGTGGCCGGGTTGGGGGCGCGCCTGGCGCGGGGTGGCGGGCGGTCCCGGCGGGTTTCCGGGGGCTGACTGCCGGGGATGGCGGTGGCGGTCGGCACCGGTTGACGGCGGGGGACTGCGGCGGGGCTGACCGCGGGGGTTCGGCCGCTGGGTTCGGCGGCGGGGCGCGGCCGGAGCTTTGCCCGATGCCGCCGGGGCCGCAGCCGGGGGTCTGGCAGTTCAGACGGGGGCGGGTTGGGTCGCCCGGCGGTCGCGGAGAATCTCTAGGCGCTCGGCCAGGATGCTCTCAAGATCGGCGAAGCTGCGCCGCTCCAGCAGCATGTCCCAGTGCGTCCGCTGGCGCTTCTGCGTCGGCAGCTGCGGGTTGATCGCGCCGCGCAGGAGGGCGAAGATCCCGCAACGGCACTGCCAGTAGTCCGGGACCTCGGCCTCCAGCGCCAGCGGCAAAACTGTGCTGTGACCCTGGGGGCAGTCGTAAGCCCCCTCGACTCTCTCCGCGAACTCGACCCCTTCCTCCGACTCGAGCGACTGGAACCCGATCCCGCTGCCCCTCAACGACCGATCAGCCATTTCTGAATCCCCCCAAAGCTCGCTGAGTAATTTCCGTGCAGTCTATATCGCCGCATCCGGCACCGGCTGTGGAACCGGCGGTGATGTTCGTCACACGGACGTGGCGGCCCGGCCCTTCGGCGCATCTTGACTGGTCACACACGGAAATCGTGGCGATTTGTGGCGGACGTCACCGTGCCGGTCGAGGACGTGCGTGACATCGTCGACTACGCCGCCGGATGGTGCGGCCACTGCTCTGCGGTGACTTGGGGGAGGATGAGAGTGCAGCGAGCAACCTGCTTCTCGGGTAGCCTTTACTCGAACTGATTACCCAGTAAGGTCCGCCGTGTTTGCGGACTTGAATGCTCCATCGCTCTGGCTCCACGGAGCCAGAGCGATACTTTACGTGTCGGCGGTCGGAAGGCCGCCAGAATTGGGGTGCTGTGAACCGAGAAGTCAGGTACCGCGTTGGAATTGATGTCGGGTCGTATTCTGTCGGATTGGCGGCGGTCGAAGTCGACAGCGGCGACTACCCGATCAGATTGCTAAACGCGGTTTCGTATATTCACGACTCCGGCGTCGATCCGGGCGCGGGGAAGAATGCGGATACGAGGCTGGCCAAGTCGGGTCTGGCGCGTAGGACCCGGCGACTTGTGCGCCGGCGGCGCAAGCGGCTGACGGCCCTCGACACGTTCATCTGTAGCCAGGGTTGGCCGATCGTGGACCTGGGATCAGAGACGGATCCATGGCTCCCGTGGAGGGTCCGAGCATCGCTGGCAGAGGTCGAGCTGACTGATCCGGCCGATCTGCAGGCCGCTCTTTCTATTGCGGTTCGGCACATTGCCCGCCACCGGGGCTGGCGCAATCCCTGGACTTCGGTCAAGTCGCTGTTGGTACCGGACGTGCCGCCCTCTCGCCTAAATCCCGCAGATAGTTGCCATATACGGGGCGTTTGATCCCGAGGAGCCGCGCGTCCGGGGGGCGGTGGCCCGGCCGGGGGCGTGTCCGCAGGCCACGGCGTCGCGGCGTCCTCCA
>JAIROU010000117.1 GCA_031257375.1 Bifidobacteriaceae bacterium | reverse complement strand
TGGAGGACGCCGCGACGCCGTGGCCTGCGGACACGCCCCCGGCCGGGCCACCGCCCCCCGGACGCGCGGCTCCTCGGGATCAAACGCCCCGTATATGGCAACTATCTGCGGGATTTAGGTTACAAGCCGTCCTCATCGCCGCAGGCTCCCGGCGCGACTGGCCGCGACGCCGGATAGTTGAGGGCAGGCTTACCTAACTAGTAGGCTCTCGGGGTAATTGCGGCCCCGTCAGAATCGAGTCAACGCCCATGGCGACACCCAAGGACACCAACAAACCGCCAGCTGTGGGCGTCTTCCGGGCGGTCGGCGGCCGGATGGCCGGCATTGTGCTGCTGGCCTTAATCGGGGCTGTCACCAGCGTGGTCCCGCTGGTCGCGATCGCGGAATTGGCGAAAGCGCTGGCGCCGGGCATGTCAGGCGAACCGGTCAACGAAGTCAGGGTCTGGTGGATCGTGGCGGCGGCGGCCGGGGCGCTGGTGGTCAGCTACGCCGCCGCCGGGACCTCGCTGGTGATCAGCCACCTGGCGGACAACGACTTCCAACTCGACCTGCGCCGAAGGATCGTGGACCAATTGCGGGCGCTGCCGCTGGGCTGGTTCGACCAGCGCTCCAGCGGGCTGGTCAAGAAGGTGGCCGAGGACGACGTCTCGGCCCTGCACCAGTTGATCGCCCACGCCATCCAGGACGCGGTCACGTCGGTGACCGTGCCGGTCATATCGTTGGCCTACCTGTTCGCGGTTGATTGGCGGCTGGCCCTGGCCGCCCTGGCGCCGCTGGTCGCGTCAATCATCTGCTTCTGGCTGATGATGCTCCGGTCCTTCCCGCGCTACCAGGAGTACGACGCCTCCCTGGTCCGCCTCAACGCCGCCACCATCGAGTACGTCCACGGGATCGCCGTGGTCAAAGCCTTCGGCCAGGCCGGGCGCAGCCACGGGCGCTACCGCCGCGAGGTGGCTGACTTCGTCCGCTTCTACGACGATTGGAACCGCGACACCAGCCGCTACGCCTCGGCCGGGGAGTTGGTCACATCGCCGGTCGTGGTGCTGGCCGTCATCTCCGGCGCCGCCGTCTGGTCGATCAGCGCCGGATGGACCGCGCCGATGGACGCGTTGCCGGCCCTGCTGCTGGGCGTCAACCTGACTGGTCCAATCCACAAATTGGCCTGGTCGGCCCAATTCCTGCGCGAAGCCTCCAAGTCCACCAAGTCATTGGCCGAGTTCTTCGCCCAGCCAGTCCTCAGCCAGCCAGACAACCCGGAAAACCCAACCAGCCCAGCCGTCGCCTTCGAAAACGTCTCCTTCAGCTACAACCCCGACCACCAAGTCCTCAAAGACATAACCGCCCAGTGCCCGCCGGGCGCGGTGACGGCCCTCGTCGGGCCGTCCGGGGCGGGCAAGACCAGCCTGGCCCGCCTGGTGCCGCGCTTCTACGACGCCACGTCCGGCCGGGTCGCGGTCGGCGGCGCGGACGTGCGGGCAATAGCCGCCGAAAGGCTATACAGCCAGGTCGGATTCGTCTTCCAGGACACATACCTGCTGGCCACCACCATACGAGACAACATTCGCCTGACCCGCCCGGGGGCCAGCCAAGAACAAGTCGAGCGGGCGGCCCGCGCGGCCCAGATCCACGACCGGATCATGCAAAGCCCGCACGGCTACGACTCGGTCGCCTTCCAGGACGTGTGGCTGTCCGGCGGCGAGGCCCAGCGCCTGATGATCGCCCGCGCCCTGCTGACCGACGCCCCGATCCTGGTCCTGGACGAGGCCACGTCCTTCTTAGACCCGGACAGCGAAGCCGCCATCCAGGCCGCCCTGAGCGCCCTGGCGGCCGGGCGGACGCTGTTGGTGATAGCCCACCGCCTGCACACCGTTGTCGGCGCCGACCAGATTTTGGTGCTCGATGCCGCGCGCGTCGCCCAGCGCGGCCGCCACGACCAGTTGGTCAGCGCCGGTGGCCTTTACCAGCGCATGTGGGAGAAGTACCAAGCGGCGGACCAAGCGGAGGCACGGCCATGATCAAGCGCATTCTGGCCTTCTCAAACCCGCGGACCCGCCGGGTGATCCGCCGCGTCCTGGTCCTGACGGTCATCGCCAGCGTGTTGGAGGGAGCCGCTTTCGTGGCCCTGGCGCCATTCTTGACGGCCCTGCTCTCCGGCGACCTAAGCGGGACGCGGCTGTGGCTGGGAGTGCTCGGCGGCATCGGGCTGGGCTACGTCGGCGTCACCTGGGCGGCCGGCGAGAACGGCAAGAACGCGGGCTCGATGGTGATCGAGTCGCTGCTCGGCGTGATGGGCGACCGGCTAGTCGAACTGCCGATCGGGTATTTCGGCGCCGACCGCTCGGGCGAACTCTCGGACCTGGCCAGCCGGGGCGTCGTGTTCGCCTCGGCGGCGCCCTACGCGATCCTCGGGCCGATCATAAACGCCCTGGTCGCGCCGGGCACCGCCCTGGTCGGGGCGCTGATCCTGGACTGGCGGATCGGGCTGGTGATGGCGGCGACGGCGCCGCTGATGTGGCTGGCCTACCGCCGCGTCGCGGCCAAAGTCGGCCAGGCCGACCGCGAGCACGTCCGCGCCGTCGGGGAGGCGGCCGGCCGAGTGATCGAGTTCGCCCGCGTCCAACCGGCGCTGCGGGCGGCCGGCGACAACTCGATCGCCCGCGGCCTGGTCGACTCCGCCCTGCGCGCCCGCCATCAGACCGGACGCCGCGTCCATCTCACCGGCGGCGCGGCGGTCGGCCTGTTCGGCGCGACCGTCTACTTGTCGGTGGTGGCCGTGATCGTGGTCGGCGCCTGGCTGGCCCTCGACGGGGCCATGACCATGCCGCAGACCATCGCCCTGGCGGTCCTGGCCGCCCGCTTCGCGGAGCCGATCGCCAACTCCGGCGCGCTCGGCGGCGGCGTCGCCCTGGCCAACAACACGCTCGCCCAGATCCAGGCCTTGCTCGACCAGCCCACCCTTCCCGAGCCCTCCGCCGCCCCGTCAACCGGTGGAGCGCGCGATGCCGCCGGTCAGGTTCCCGATGCCGTGCCGTCGGTTCCCGCCAGTCAAGTTTCCGATGCCGCCGGTCGGGCTCCCGGCGCCGCCAGCCCGGCGGTTGACCAGGCTTCGGTCCGGTTTGACTCGGTGAGCTTCGGCTACGACGACCGCCCGGTCTTGAGCGGGCTGTCCTTCGAAGCGTCGGCGGGCGCCATGACCGCCATCGTCGGGCCGTCCGGTTCTGGCAAGACCACCATCATCCGGTTGGTCGCGCGCTTCTACGACCCGGATTCCGGGACCGTCTCGATTGGCGGGCGGCCGCTGCCCGAACTGGGCTCCCTGGCGGTGGCCCGGGCCGTGGCGCCGGTCTTCCAGGACGTGTACCTGTTCGACGGCACCATTTTGGACAACATCTGGCTGGGGCGGCCGAGGGCGTCGCGCGACCAGGTGATCGCGGCCGGGCGCCGGGCGCGAGTCGATGAGGTGGTAGACCGCCTGCCGGGCGGCTGGGACACCATGGTCGGGGAGGGCGGGACCCGCCTGTCCGGCGGCGAGCGCCAGCGCGTGTCGATCGCCCGTGCGCTGCTCAAAGACGCCCCGATCGTGCTCCTGGACGAGGCCACCTCGGCCTTGGACGTGGGCAACGAGCGGGCCATCCAGGACGCCTTCGAGGCGGTCCGGCGGGACCGGACCGTCATCGTGGTGGCCCACCGCTTGAGCACAATCGCCGCCGCCGACCAGATTCTGATGCTCGACCGGTCTGGCACCATCACCGAGCGCGGCGCGCACCAACAACTGCTGGCCGCTGGCGGCCCCTACGCCCGCTACTGGCGCGAACGGACCGAGGCCGCCGGCTGGCGCCTGTCCCAACCCCGCCCGCAACCCGCCAGCCGCACATGGCGCCAGGCGCCATGTGCGGCGGGCGCCATGTGCGGCGGGGCCACTCCACCGGCCGGGCCAACCCAACGAAGGGAGAACTGACATGAGCGACCAAATCCCAACCGGGCAAATGCTCCCGGCCGACCCGGCGGCATCGGCGGCGGGCGGGCGGGGCGGACCCCGGCCGCGCCTGTCGGTGCGGATGAGCGCCCGCGACCTGCTGAACACGGCCGTCTTCGCGGTCATCTTCATGGTGGCGATCTGGGCGGTCGGCATGCTGGGCGTGATCTCGCCGCTGGTCTGGCTGATCACCACGCCGCTGCAGATCCTCGCCGGGGGCATTCCCTTCATGCTCCTGCTGACCCGCGTCAAACATGCCGGCATGGTCACCTTGTTCAGCGTCGTGCTCGCGCTGTTCTTCTTGTTCTCCGGCAACTCGCCGGTCTCCACGGCCGGGATCATCCTGCTCGGGGCCGTGGCCGACCTCATCTGCTGGCTCGGCCGCTACCGTTCGAAATGGGCCGCCATCTGGTCCTGCACCGTCTTCGGCCTGGGCTTCTTGACGCCGTTCCTGCCCCTGTTCATAGACCGCCAGGCCTATTTCGCCTCGGCCACCTGGGAGACGATGGGCGAGGATTACATCGCCGCGACCGACCAACTCCTAACCGCCCCGGTGCTGGGAATTCTGGCCGCGGCGGTGGCCGTGACCGGGTTCGCGGCCGGCCTGCTCGGCTCGGCCGTCCTGCGCAAACACTTCATCCGAGCCGGCCTTGCCTGACGCCCTAAACCCGGGCTTACGGGGGCTCGACCCGCGCACAGGGTTGGCCCTGGTGGTGCTGGTCAGCGCGGCGGTGATGAGCCCGACCGGGCTGCGCTTCGTCCCGGCGGCCGTCGCCCTGGGGGCCGGTCTGGCCGTGGCCGAGCGGGCCTGGCGGCGCGGCGGAGGGCTGGTCTTGGCGGCTGCCGGGCTGTGGCTGGGCGGCTGGCCCCTCCCGGCCGCCTGGCCCGGCGCCGTCACCGCCGTGGTGGCGCTGGCCTGCCAGTTCACCATCCGGCTGGTGGCCTGCGTGGGCGTCGGCTGGCACGTCATAGGGCAAAGCTCGCCCACCGCCATGAGCGCCGCCCTGCGGGCCTGGCGGGCGCCCCGGGCGATCGCCGTGACCCTGGCCGTGATGCTGCGGTTCTTCCCGGTGGTGGTCGGCGAGGCGAGGGCGGTGGCGGACGCCATGCGCCTGCGCGGCCTGGCCGGCGGGCGCGGCCTGCTGCGCCACCCGTGGCTGTCGCTGGAACGGTTCGCGGTCCCCATGACGGCGGCCTCGCTGCGGGCGACCGAGGATCTCTCCGCCTCGGCCGCCCTGCGCGGCCTGGGCTCGCGGCGCCGGCCGACGGCCATGTTCCCCCTCCGGTTCGGGGCCGCCGATCTGATGCTCGCCCTGGCCGTGGCCGCGCTGGCGGCGGCCTCGCTGGCGGCGTCCGCCCTGCTGGCGCCTTGGTGGCTGGCGTGATCCGACTGGAGGCGGTCGGCTGGACTTTCCCGCACGCCGACGCCCCGGCGCTGCGCGGGATCGACCTGACGGTCGCGGCGGGCGAGCTGGTCGTCATCTGCGGGGCCTCGGGTTCGGGCAAGTCGACGCTGCTGCGGACCATGAACGGGCTGATCCCGCACTTTAGCGAGGGCGGCGTCCTGACCGGCTCGGTCACAGTTGGCGGTCTGGCCACCGCTGAGGTGGAGCTCGACCAGCTGGGCTTGGTGACCGGCACCGTCTTGCAGCACCCCCGCCGCCAGTTCTTCACCGACACGGTGGCACAGGAGATCGCCTTCGCGATGGAGAACTTCGGCCTGGCGCCGGCCGACATCCGGGCGCGGGTCGGCCAACTGGTGGCCGAGTTGCCGTCCACGGCCGGCTCGGCCGCGCTGCGGTGGCTCTCGGGCGGCCTCCAGCAGCAGGTCGCCATCGCCGCCGCGACCGCCCACCGGCCGCGGGTGGTTTTGTTTGACGAGCCCAGTTCCAATTTGGCGTCCGATGCCGTCGGGCGCCTGTCCGCCGCCTTGGCCAGTTTGAAGGCCCAGGGTTTGGCGGTCGTCGTGGCCGAGCACCGCCTGCGCTACCTCAGCGGGCTGGCCGACCGGGTGATCGTGCTGCGCGACGGGACGGTTGAGGCGGAATGGCCGGCGGCCGAGTTCCAAGCCCTGCCCGATGCGGTTCTGGCCGAGCACGGCCTGCGCGGCGAGGTCCGCCCGGCCGTCCTGCCCCCGGCCGAGGCCTCCGGTCCGAGCGTCGCGCCGGAGGCGGGCGCGGGCCGGTCGGCGCGGCCGAGCGGGGGCCAGTCGGGGCAGCCGGGCGCGGGCCACCTGCCGAAGGCGGGCGCGGGGCTGGAGCTTGAGGGCGTCCGCTGCCGCCTGGGCGGACGCCTGGTGCTCGACCTGGACCGGGCGGTCTTCCCGGCCGGGCAGGTGACGGCCGTCCGAGGCCCCAACGGCGTCGGCAAGTCGACGCTGGCGCGGATCGTCACCGGCCTGCAAAAGGCTGAGGGGACCGTGCGCCTGGGCGGTCGGCCGCTGACCCGGCGGGCGCGGCAGCGATCCAGCGCCATCGTCATGCAGGACCCGCAACGCCAACTGTTCGCCGACTCGGTTCGGGCCGAGATCGAGCTGGCGGCGTCGGCGTCATCGTCCAAGGCCCGCCCCGGCGCCCGCCCTCCCGCGACCGCCGCGGTGCTGGACGCCCTCGACCTGGCCGACCTGGCCGAGCGGCACCCGCTGTCGCTGTCCGGCGGCCAGACCCAGCGCCTGGTGGTGGCGGCGGCGCGGCTGTCCGGACGCGGCATCGTCGTGTTCGACGAGCCCAGTTCGGGCGTCGACCGCCGCCACCTGCGCTCCATCTCCAACCAAATCCGCGCCGCCGCCGCCTCCCCCGCCGCGGTCCTCCTGATCAGCCACGACGAAGACCTCCTAGCCCAAGCCGCCGACCGCCACCTAACCCTCCAAACCCCCTAAGGGGCCGAGACCGGCGGGCGAGATAGGGCCGCGGCCACGGCGCCGGGAACTCGGCCGCGGGCCGCCGGGACCGCGATTCTGTATCGTTTGGCCGGGCCCGGCCGGACGTGATCGGGCATGACCGCCGTTCCGCTAAGCTCATGGCGGCCGGGGCAGCGCTGACGCCTTGGGGGGCCAAGTCTCGCTGCCCCGGCCGCCCCCTGGACCACGGACCGCTAGGAAGACCGCCTTGACTGATTCGCCCGCCCGGCCCCAGGGCGGCCGCACCGCCGTCCGGGCGGCCCGCCGGCAGGCCGTGTCGGTGGCGGTGGCGACCGGGCTGTCCGGAATCTCGTTCGGGGCTTTGGCGGTGGCGGCCGGACTGAGCATCTGGCAGGCGCAACTGCTGTCGATGCTGATGTTCACCGGCGGGTCGCAGTTCGCCCTGGTCGGAGTGCTCGGCGCGGGCGGGCTGGGTGGCGCGGCCGTGGCCTCGGCGGCGCTGCTGGGCGGGCGCAATCTGCTTTACGCCGTGCAGTTGGGACCGTTGCTGGGATTGCGCGGCTGGCGCCGCCCGCTGGGGGCTCTGCTGACCATCGATGAGTCCACGGCGGTCGCCCTGGCCCAGCCGGACCCGGCCGCCCGGCGGGCCGGGTTCTGGTGGGCCGGGGCCGGAGTCTGGGTCTGCTGGAACGTGTTAACCCTGGTCGGAGCCCTGGCCGGGGACGCCATGGGCGACCCGAAGGCGTGGGGCCTGGACGCCGCCGCGGCCGCCGCCTTCCTCGGCCTGCTGTGGCCGCGCCTGGCCTCCCGCCCGGCCCAGGCCACGGCCGGGCTGTCGGTCGTGATCGCCCTGGCCGCCTCGCCCTGGCTGACGCCCGGCGTGCCGGTGCTGCTGGCCGCCCTGGCCGCCCTGGCCGTGGGCTGGTGGCCGCGCGCCGCCCGGGGTGGCGACGGAGCCGATGCCGACCACCCCGCCGATGCCGACCAGGCCGCCGATGCCGTTGGCCCCGGTCCCAGCGACGCTCGCGACGGCCGGGCGGGCCACGCCGGCGACAATGCCGACGCGGCCGAAGCTGGCGCCCCGCGAGCGGCGGACCGCCCGGGCGAGGCGGCGGCGAGATGAGCGACACCGCCGTCTGGGCGACGGTGTTGGCCGGCTGCGCCGCCTGCCTGGGCCTGAAACTGGTGGGAGCTTATGTGCCGCGCCACTGGCTGGCCGGCGAGCCGGTGAATCGGCTGATGGGCCTGGTCACAGTGGCGCTGCTGGCCGGCCTGCTGGCGGTCCAGACAGCCGGGCAGGGCCAAGGGCTGGCGGTCGACTCGCGGCTGGCCGCCGTGGCCGCGGCCGGTGTGGCCCTATGGCTGCGGGCGCCGTTCATTGCGGTGGTGATCATCGGCGCGGCCGTGGCGGCCGGTTTGCGCGCCCTCGGCCTGCCCTGACCGACCCGGCCCGCCGCCACGCTCCGCGCCGAAGCCCGAAAGCCCCAAGCCCGAAGCCCCAAGCCCGAAGCGGCTACTTCCAGCCGTAGGCGACCTCCGAGCGCCTGCCGAAGCCTCCTTGGCCGGCGCCTTTGTAGAACCGGACGACGCCCGCCCCGTCCACGCTGACCAGGTCGGCGATGGCGTCGCCGTCCATCGAGGCCCCGGAGATGGCCCTGAAGCCGACCCAGCCGCCGCCAATCCAGACCGGGCGGTAGAACTGCCCGGACCCGATCGAGCGGTACCAGTAGAGCGTGCCCGCCGGGGCGATCGACATGATGTCGGAGATCTTGTCGCCGTTCAGATCGCCGGCCGCCAGCAGTTCGAAGCCGATCCATCCGCCGCCGACCCGCGTCCGCCGGCCGCCGTTCTTCCAGCCGCCCTTGCCGTCGCCCTGGTACATGAACAACTCGCCGCGCGCGTCGATCGCCAGCATGTCCGGGTTGCCGTCCTTGGTCAGATCGCCCACCGGCATGACGCGGGTGTAGATCTGCCAGCCCCAGCCGATCTGCTTGCGGGGCGCCCAAGTGTTGTCCTTGGTGCGCGGGTACAAATACATGCGCCCGCCCGGGTCGATCCCGATGATGTCGTTGTAGCCGTCGCGGTCCCAGTCGCCGGGCGCCGAGATCTTCCAGCCGGTCCAGCCCGACCCGATCTTGGCTGTGTACTCGAGTTGCATGGTGGCCGTGTTGAGCGTGTAAAGATGCAAGTCGCCGTTATTGCAGATGCGCAACACCTGTGAGCGCTGGACTTCCGAGGCGCTGGTGGTGGGCAGCCCGCCGGTGACCCAGAGCCTGGGCGAGATGACCGCCTGGGCCACGCCGCAATTGTCGACGGCGGCCTCGACGGTCCGGGTGTCGGACTGGTTGGTGGCCGTCTCATACCCCGCGCGGGTGGCGGTGACCTTGACGTAAAGCGCCTTTCCGGCATCGGCGGCGGCCGGGGTGTAACTGCGGGCGGCGGCATCGGAACCGGACTTGACGGCGGCCCCGCCGACCACCCATTGGTAGCTGACCTCGCCGCCGGCCGGCGAGGTCGCCACCTCGGCGACGGTCAAAGCCGAACCGACCCGGACGGTCCCGGAGACAACCGGCTTGGCGACCGTCATCGCCTGCGTCACCGGCGGATCGGGCGGCACGGGCGGCGTCGGCGGATCGGGCGGCGCGGGCGGCGCGGGGACCGCCGCGGTCGCGGCCGAGGTCCTGGGCACCGACGTGTAACCGCTCTTGAACGGGGTCGCCCTGACCGAGATGGTGTGGGTGGCGTCGGCCGCCACCGGCGTGTAGGTGGACGAATTGGTCCCGATGGCGACCGAGCCGTCGCGCAGCCATTGGTAGTTGACGGTGGCGTCTGCCGGGCTGAGCCCGGCGACCTGGGCCGTCAACGGCTGGCCGACCTCCGGGGCGCCGCTGATGGTGACCGAGTCGATGGTCGCCTCCATGGCGTTGAAGATCTTGACCTCGTACTGGAGCGTGCCGTAGCCGGTGATGTTGGAGATGCTCACGGCGTAGGTGTCGACCTGACCGGCCGCCGGCTGGGTCACCACGCCGGCGGGGAACCGGAAGGCGAAGGCCCCGCGGTCGCCGTAACCGCTGCTCAACGTGCTTTGCGGGGTCAGGCTGACGGCGACGGCCTGCCCGTTCTTGGTCACCGAGACGGCGGCGGCGCCGAAGCTGATCGAGGCCGACCCGGTCGCCACCGACCAATCCATCGTCGGCGGGGCAGTCGGCTGGGCGTTGGGGAACTCGCTCTTGGTCAACTGGTGTGGGAAGTACCCGGCGCCCGGCCAGGCGACCAGTTGCGGGGTGCTCCAGGTGGTCGAGTAGATGTTCGTGAAGGTCGGGTCGACGGCCGCGTCCCAGCCGGCGGCGTTGCCGTTGCCCCAGACCAGGGCGTTGGCGTTGCTGGTCGAGCCCGCGCCCATGGTCTTCTGGCCGGCCGACAAGATCCAGCGCCGGTGCCCCAGTTCAACGACATCGATGTCCGACATGTAGGCGGCGATGGCCTTGGCCCCGGCCAAGATGCCGTCCCCGCCCGAGCCCCAGGCGATGTTGGATTTCGCCGCCACCAGGGCGCCGTTGGTGTTGTAGCACTTCCAAGTGGTCGGCGGCGTGTGGCTGAGGGCGGCGTTGGCTTGCATGATCAGGGCCGTCTTGCGGGCCACCCGCGAGGCGGCCGTGTTCTCGGTGACGGGTTCGAGCCCGGCCATCCGCCGGAAGTAGTTGACCGCGTCGAAGGTGCCGGTCTGGGCGTCCTGGGAGATGTTCCCGGCGTCGCAGACGTTGGCGGCGGCCGAGCCTGTCCAGCCCATCGGCACCGACCGCGCGGCCAGGTAATAGTCCCGGTAGGCGGCCGTCACGGCCTGCTTGTTGGCCCGGTCGATGACCGGGATCGCGGCCATCGTCCGCGCCCCGCCCGCGACCGGCGCGGCGCCCGCCTCGCCGGTCGCGGCCACCGGCGGCCCCAGTTCGGCTGCCAGGTCGCCATCGCTGGTCGTTTTGCCCGATGCCGCCAGCCCGGCCGCCGCTGCCAGCCCCCCGTACAGCTCGGGCGCCTCGGGCGCCTCGGGCGCCGGCCCGGCGGTGGCCGGGCCGACCGGAACCGCGACCAGTGAAACCGCCGCCGCTAACAGAATGATCCGCCGGGGGAACCTTAACCTCATTGTCAAACCTTCTTCATTGCTCGTCCGTGATATCCCCCGATTCAGTGCCGAACACTCATGGTACCGCCGCCCCCGCCCCCAAACACGCCCCCAAACCCGTCGGACGGTCTTTTCGTCTCAAGCTCGGGGACACGCGTTGTTGGGCGGCCCGGTCCGGCGTGTCCGGCGCCACAGGTTTCGGCGGTTCTGGCGGCCGCGGCCGGATGAATGCGGCGGGAGCGTGAAAGCTGACCCAATCGCACATTGGAACTGTTCCAATAAACGTGTATCGTGGGCGGCGTGCCCAGACAGCCGTCGCAACCCGGACCGACCTCGGCCGAGGTGTCGGCGCAGGGTCGGCTGCGGGCGGCCGGGCTGCGGGTGACGGCCCCGCGCCTGGCGGTGCTCGACGCCCTCGGGACCGGCCGCCATCTGGACGCTGACCAGGTGGCGCGGGCGGCGCGGCGGAAGCTGGGGGCGGTCGCCACCCAGACCATTTACGACGCCCTGGCCACCTTGACGCGGCGCGGTCTGGCCCGCCAACTCGAGCCCGCCGGCGCCAACCGGCTGTTCGAGGCGCGGACGGGCGACAACCACCACCACGTCATCTGCCGGGCCTGCCGACGGATCGAAGACGTCGACTGCGCGGTGGGGCGCCGGCCCTGCCTGACGGCATCGGACAACCACGGCTTTGCGATTGACGAGGCGGAGGTCGTCTACTGGGGCCTCTGCCCGGACTGCCAACAACCCAACCCCCAAGCGAAGGAAGTGACCCCATGACCACCCCCACCCCCACCCCCAAGCCCAAACCCAAACCCACCACCAGCCTGAACGGCGCGCCAGTCGGCTCCGACGAGCACTCGCTCTCCGTCGGGGCCGATGGCGCGCTGGCGCTGCACGACGCGCACCTGGTCGAGAAACTGGCCCAGTTCAACCGCGAGCGCATCCCCGAGCGGGTGGTCCACGCCAAGGGCGGGGGAGCCTTCGGGACCTTCGCGGTGACCGGCGACGTCAGCGCCTGGACCAAGGCGGCCGTCTTCCAGCCCGGCGCGCGGACGGACCTGCTGGCCCGGTTCTCGTCGGTGGCGGGCGAGCTCGGCAGCCCCGACACCTGGCGCGACGTGCGCGGCTTCGCCCTGAAGTTCTACACCAGCCAGGGCAACTACGACATGGTCGGCAACAACACGCCGGTCTTCTTCATCCGCGACGGGATGAAGTTCCCCGACTTCATCCACTCGCAGAAGCGCCTGCCCGGCTCGCACCTGCGCGACCTGGACATGCAATGGGATTTCTGGACGTTGTCGCCGGAATCGGCGCACCAGGTGGTTTACCTGATGGGGGACCGGGGCGTGCCCGCCAGCTGGCGGCACATGCAGGGCTACTCCTCGCACACCTACCAATGGCTGAACCAGGCCGGCGAGCGCTTCTGGGTCAAGTACCATTTCCTGTCCGACCAGGGCGTCCGCAATATCACCGCGGCCGAGGCGGAGCACTTGGCGGGCACCGACGCCGACTACTACATCCGCGACCTGTGGGACGCGATCGAGCGCGGCGACTACCCCTCGTGGACCATGAAAGTCCAGGTCATGCCCTACGACGAGGCCAAGACCTACCGGTTCAACCCGTTCGACCTGACGAAGGTCTGGCCGCATTCGGACTACCCCCTGACCGAGGTCGGCCGCATGACGCTGGACCGGAACCCCGACAACTACTTCGCCCAGATCGAGCAGGCCGCTTTCGCGCCCTCGAACCTGGTCCCGGGGATCGGCGTCAGCCCCGACAAGATGCTGCTGGCCCGCATGTTCGCCTACGCCGACGCGCACCGCTACCGGGTCGGCGCCAATTCGGCGCAGCTGCCGGTCAACGCGCCGGTCGCGGAGGTCAACTCGTACGCCCGCGACGGGGCCATGCGCTACCGCTTCGACCCGCCCGCGACGCCGGTTTACGCCCCCAATTCGTTGGGCGGCCCAGCCGCCGCGCCCGCCTTGGCGTCCGAATCGCCCGGTTGGCAGTCCGATGGCGAGTTGGTCCGTTCGGCCGCCTCCCTCCACCCCGATGACGACGACTTCGGCCAGGCCGGGGCCATGGTCCGCGAGGTGTTCGACGATGCCGCCCGCGATCGCTTGGTGGCCACGTTGGCCGGGCAGTACCAAGGGCTCACCCGCCCGGAGGTCAAGGAGCGCTTTTGGGTTTACTGGGCGTCGATCGACCCCGGGCTGGCCGCCCGCGTCCGCCGGGCGGCGGGCGCCGGCCCGGCCAGTTGACCTGGTCGGCACGCCGGGCGGTTTGACAAACAGGGGGGAAGTGTGTTTCCTCAATAATGCCCAGGCGGAATCCCCCATTATTGCGCCTGGAGGCAGCCAACCAGGCTCGCGTTTGCGAACGTGTTCCGGCGGCCGCGTTGTGCCTGATCAAGGCGGTATTTTGATCAGCTGAGACACGACCGCCACGGTTGGATTGGGCTTCAGAAGTTGTGTCTTCGGCCCGCCCCGAGAAGGCCTGCAAAACCGGCCTCCTCTGGCCGAAGCCCTGCTCGCCTGCCGTGTTTCGGCTGTTTAGCTATCGGCTAACACGGTCGGACGGTGGTTGTCGCCACTGTCCGGAGCCGTAACGTCGTTGCGCCCGCAAGGCTGGACAACGCCAGCCTCGACAACGACGGCCCCAAAACCAAACCGGGGCTTTAGCGCGCCCTGAAATAAGTGAGCGTGAATTCCCGTTGTACGGGAGCGAAAAACTAAGGGAGCGAGCAGTGTCGAGTAGCAGCGTGGGGCGCGCGCGCAAATCCGCCCGAAATCAACGAATCTGGTCCCTGGCCACAGCCGCGGCCGCAGTCGCGGTGGTATTGGCCGTGGGCCATCTGGCGTCCGGCCCGGTCACACCGGCCGAGGCCGGGAATCCGCGGGCGGCGGCGCCGGCCGTGCAACCGGCCGCCGCGCCCGAGGTCATCGCAAAGTCAGCGCTGATCGAGCCCGGCCAGCGCAAGAACCGGCGCTCGCGGGTGGCCGGCATCTCGATCGTCCAAGGCGAGCTTTATCTGTGGGGCTGGGGCATCTGCGGGGCCAAGGGGTACAAGACCGAGGATTGGTGCGCCGGGGAATACGTCAAGTTCCGCCAGGACAACCAGGCCCCCTACAAGGTCGAAGGCCTGCCCCGGGGCGCGATCACAGAAGTGACGGCGCAGAAGTACAACTTCAACGCCCTCGACACGGCCGGTTACGTCTGGGGCTGGGGCTCGATCTCAAGCGTCGACGGCACGGGCGGCTCGGAGCAGGAGCGGAACACAACCGGCAGCAACAAAAACCAGAAGCATGGGATCGGCTACGGGGCCTCCTACCCGCCCAAACGCCTGCGGATCGGCGCGGCCTGGGACAATAGCTGCCGCCAGGTCGGCAAGAGCACCATCATCACCAACTGCAACCGGCCCTACCTGGGCGAAGGCGATCCGGTGGAGATTTTGTCAAGCACCGAGTTCTCCGGCGCCGCCGTCACCAAGGCGGGCCTGATCTACTCGTGGGGCGGCAAGGGCTGGGGCGGGGTGGCCGAGGGGTCCGAGACCGTGGCCGGCCACACCGACGGCTCCAACCGTTACGGCGCCATCCAAGTTCAGGGCCTGCCAGACCCGACCATCGAAGGCAACCGGCCGATTCAGTTGCTGGGCGGCTACCAGACCTACTGGGTCTTGCTGGAGAACGGCTTCCAGGAAAAAATTAATAGTGAGTTTTATGGTCTTTGGCTGTACAAACATGGGACCCGCCTGGGCGCTGCTGCTTGCAAAACAACGTTTT
>JAIROU010000101.1 GCA_031257375.1 Bifidobacteriaceae bacterium | reverse complement strand
CCCGCCGAAACGCCGCCCCGGCTGGACGGATTCGACGACCTGCGCGTCTCCTGCGTCTCCCTGGCCCAGCTTGAACTCGGCCTGCGCGCCGCCAAGGACCTGGCCACCTACCGGCTCAGGCGAGCCCGCCTGGACCAGATCACAGAGCAGTTCGGCCCAGGCGAGCCGTTCGACCCGGCCTGCGTCCAGGCGTTCGGGCGCCTCCTGGACCACATGGCCGCCGCCGGGGGCGACCTCAAGGCCAATCGCGAGGACCGCATGATCGCCGCCACCGCCCTGGCCTTGGACTGCGTGATCGTCACCCGCAACCCGAGCGATTTCCGCATCCTCGAACCACTCATCACCGTCGAGGTCCGGTGAGAAGCCGCCGCCAGCCGGCCGCGTCCGGCCGGGGCCAGCGGTGGGGCCGCGCCGCCCGGCCACCAGCGCGGTTCGGCGTCGCCTGACCAGCTTTTGCCCGATGCCGCCCGCCCGCCAACGCACTTCGGCCCGCCCAGGCCGCGACCGCGTTGGCAACCAGGCCAGTCCGCCCCGAGTCGCGGACGACGCCCTTGCGGAACGCGCCGATCAGCCTTCGGCTGTCCCGCGTCGGCATGCCCGGACGGCGGTTGCCCAGCGCCGTCCGGGGCGGCCGGTTGCTGCTGGCCGCCCGTGTGCGGTAGTTTCCAAGCGACCCATCAACGGCGCGCACGCCACCCGATAGGACCGACATCTCATGAGCCCCCCCCCCCAACTTCTGCGGGGACTGCGGCGCCGCGCTAACCGCCTCCGTTCGCTTCTGTCCCAACTGCGGCTCGCCCATCCCGGCGCCCGCCGCCGAGCCCCCGCCTGACGGCCCGCCGCCCGCCGCTCCCCACCAAGACCGGCCCCAGGCAACGCCGCCGGCGGCGGACGGCCCGCCGGTCAGTTACCCCCCGGCCGAATCCGCGAACCACCGGGCCTGGCCCCAGCAACCGCCGCCTCCTGGCGGGCGGCCCGCCGAGCAGGTTCCCCCGGCGGCATCAACGGGCTATCAGGCTTGGCCCGCGCAACCGGGGCCGTCGGCCTACCAGACCCCAGTCGGCTACCTCCCCGCGCTGGCCGCGCCAATCCCGGTCGCGACCGCGGGCCAGGGCGCAGGTCCGCCACCCGCCTCGGTCGGCCGCCAAATCGCCGCCGCCGCCATCGGCTTCCCCGTGTTCGTCGCGGTTTGGCTCGCCGCCGCGCTCGTGACCGGTGAGCTGCTGTGGATTGTTCTGAGATCGTTCGGTTTGCTCGACTTCTCCCGTCTGGGCGCCATGCCCATTGCGGTGGTCCTCGGCTGGGCGGCGGGAGGGGCTGTTGGCCGGGCCGCGCTGGACTTGCGCGTGCGCGCGCATAGGACCACCAGGCGCCCTGGGGCCAGATACCTGCTCCGCCTGGCTCTGGCGGCTTTCCCGGCAGTGGTGTTCTCGGTCGGACTGCTCGTGCTCATTGGGACTTGGAGCCGTCGGGTCTTGGGTCTTTGGTTTCTCCCACCAGCGAGCCTCGGGGCGCTGCTGGCTCTGATTGTGGCGGTCATCACCCTGGCTGCCGGTCGGCCGCCGAAACGGTCCTGGTACGACAAGGTGTCCGGCACCTGGGTGGTCGATCTGCGCGCGCCGAAGCGCCAAGCGCAGCAAGTCGAGTTCGAGGCCCGGCGCGCTCAAGCCATAGCCGCCCAGATGCGCCTGGCCGGCCAATACGCCGGCCCCCACGGCCCAGCCGGGACGGTGGTGGTCCACGCTCAGCCCCGCACCAACCCCCTCGCCGTCTTCTCCCTGGTCTGGGGAATCATCGGCGGATCAGCCCTGGCCATCATCTTCGGCCACATCGCCCGCTCCCAAATCCGCCGCACCGGGGCCAACGGCGCCGGCATGGCCCTGGCCGGGCTCATACTCGGCTACTTCTGGCTCGCCCTATCCATCGCAGCCGCCCTGAGCATCTTCACCGCCGACCTCTACTAGCCGGACTGCCCCCCCCCGCCCGCCGCCCATCCCGCGAACATCCCGCGAACCCGGTCCCGCGAACCCGGTTGGGACAGTTGCGGCCGCAGGCCGCCCGTCAACCGATCGCCGGGCTCCCAACCGGAACGTCGCCACCTGGGCAAACACGGCTCGGCGGGACGGCGGCATCGGGCAAGGACGGCCGTAACTGCCCCAACCGGACGCGACCGACAGGAAGCGACCGGAAACAGACGGCTGAAACGGGCCGAAACCGCACGCGGCGCCAGGCGCCATGTGCGGGCTGGGACCGCCGGGGGTGCCAGACGGCTGAAACGGGCCGAAACCGCACGCGGCGCCAGGCGCCATGTGCGGGCTGGGACCGCGGGGGCGCCGCTCGGGTCGGCGGCGGCATCGGGACAGGTGGCGGCCGTCCGACCCGAACTGGGGCCCACCCGCGGCGGGCGCCAGGGCCGGGACCGGCCGCCCGGCCTGAACCAGGGCGATGCCGCCGGGCGGGGTCAGGCGGGGCCGGTTTCGGCGGCGGGGGGGACGGGGGCGGCGCCGGCGGGGGGCGCCGAGGGGGCCGGGCCGGTGGTGGAGCGCGGGGCCAGTTCCAGGGGGAGGCGCACGCTGGCCACGGCGCGGCCTTGCATGAGGTCGCCGAGCAGGCGCATTCCGACGACGCCGGTCTGCTCCATCGGCTGGGTGACCGTGGTCAGGCCGAGCGCCTGGGCGACGGGGCCGTCGTCGAAGCCGACCACCGAGAGGTCTTCCGGGACCGAGACCCCTCGGCGGCGGGCGGTGGCCAGGACCCGCAGCGCCAGGAGGTCCCACTCCGCGAAGACGGCCGTCGGGCGCGCCGGGTCGTCAAGCCCGGCCGGGAACAGCAAGTCCCAGGCCTCGTCGCCGCCGCCCTTGGGGCGGTCCACCACCACGGCGCTGGCGGCGCGCTCGGCGAAGGCCGAGCGGAAGCCCTCCAGGCGCTGCCAGCCGGGCGAGTCCTCCATGATCGTGACGGCCGAGCCCATGACGGTGGCGACCCGCTCGTGCCCCAACCCGGCCAGGTGGTGGCCGACCTCGGCGCCGGCGGCCCAATAGTCGACCGTGACGCATGGGAAATCGGGGTGTTCGGCGTCGACCAGGACGGTCGGCAGGCGGTCGGCCAGGCGGCGGGCGACGGATTCGGCCAAGGGGATGCCCATCACGATCAGGCCGTCGACGTGTCCCCGGATCGGCAGGCTCGACAGCAGCGGGGACTCGAGCGCGGCCATGTCCTCGTGATCGTAGACCAGCACCTGGGTGCCGGTGGCCCCGACTTCCGCCAAGACGCCGACCAATCGCTGCAGGTAAGAGGGGTAGTGCGAGAACGGCGCCACCACGGCCACCCGCCCGACCCCGCGCTTGGCGCGCGCGACGGCCTGCTCCCAGGGCACGAATCCAAGCGCGTCGGCGGCGGCGTGAATCCGCTCGCGGGTGGCGGGCCTGACCCGCTCGGGATGGTTGATCGCCAACGACACAGTCGAGATGGAGACGCCTGCCTGCTTGGCGACGTCGTAAATTGTGAAGTCAGCACCATTCATTGATCGACTCCAATCCTTGCGCCAAGTCCGCGCTAAGACTACACTCGACGGCATCGAAGTGCTTCGATTCTAGTGGTCAGAGCCTTCCCGCCGAAACTGTTGGAGGACCCCATGCCGATCGATCCGCTCATCGCCGGTTTCTTGGACACGGCCGCCCGAGCCCAAGGCCCCATCCTGCGGCCCGCCAGCCCGGCCTCGCCCGCGCAGCGCCGCGCCGCCATGGCGCTGTCGCAGCGGCAGTTGCTGCAGCCGTTGGGGTACCCGGAGTATCCGGGCCTGAGCGTGCGAGAGGTTTGGGTCGATGCCGCGCCGGGGGTGGGCGTTCCCGCGCCGGGGGGCGATGCCGCGCCGGTGGGCGATGCCGCGCCGGGGGTGGGCGATGCCGCGCCGGTGGGCGTTCCCGCGCCGGTTTTCGATGCCGCGCCGGGGGTGGGCGGTCCCGCGCCGGTCGTCGGTGCCGCGCCGGTGAGCCTTCCCGCGCCGGGGGTGGGCGGTCCTGCGCCGGTCGTCGGTGCCGCGCCGGTGAGCGTTCCCGCGCCGGGGGTGGGCGGTGCCGCGCCGGTGGGCGGTGCCGCGCCGCCGGGTCGCGCGGACGGGCGCGAGCCCGCCTCCAAACCCAATCCCGGGCCGACCCGGGTTCGACTGTTTGTCCCGCCCGGCCGAGGGCCGCGCCCGGCTTACTTGTTCTTCTTCGGGGGCGGGTTCTGGCAGTGCTCCTTTGACGGGCCGGACATTCTGGCCGCTTGCCGCCAGGCCGCCGCCGAGGCGGACGTGCTGGTCGCGGAGATCGACTACCCCCTGGCCCCGGAGCATCCCTACCCGGCGGCCCTCCGGGCCGGGGTCCAGGTGCTCGAGTGGCTGATGGCCGAGGCGGACGCCCTGGGCGTGATTCCCGACCGGATCGCCGTGGGGGGCCAGTCCTCGGGAGGCAATCTGGCCGCCGCGACCGCGCTGTGGTGGCGCGACCATCCGGGGCCGTGGCCGCCGATCGCCCTGCAAGTCCTGGAAGTGCCCGCGCTCGACTTGACCGGGGCGCACTTCGCGACGATCGCCCTGGGGGGCGCTCCGTTCGGGCCGCAAACCCCCGAGCTGGTCGAGGTCATCTCGCTGTACGGGGTGGGCGACCGGGCCGAGGACCCGTATGTGTCGCCGCTGCGAGCCGACGACCTGTCCGGCCTGGCGCCCGCCCTGATCCTGGCCGCCGAATACGATCCCTTGCGCGGGGACGCCGAGGCTTACGCGGCCGCTTTGGCTTCGGCGGGGGTTCCGGTTGTGCAAGCGACCTACGCGGGGCAGGTTCACGCCAGCCCCGCCCTGGCGCCGCTGACGCCGTCAGCCGCCGCCTGGCGGGCCGAGGTCACGCACGCTTTGAGGACGCGCCTGTAGGGCGCTTCCCCGAGCCCGGGCGCTGGCTGGGCGCGGGGGCCGGGCGCTGGCTGGGCGCGGGGTGGCGCGGGCGCTTGGCGCCTCGGCGGGTGCGCCGGGCCGCGCGCGGGCCGCGCCGAAACTGCGGTTTTGCGCCCCGACGGCTCCCCCGGCGCCGGGGGCGGCACGCGGCGAACCGGCGGTCACCGGCCCGCACACGGCGCCAGGCGCCGTGGCTGAGCTTTACTCAGTTTTCGCGCGCGACCCGGCCCGCACGCGGCGCCAGGCGCCGTGGCTGAGCGGTACTCAGTT
>JAIROU010000094.1 GCA_031257375.1 Bifidobacteriaceae bacterium | reverse complement strand
CGCAGCCCGGCCGCGGCGTCTACAACCCCATCGCCCTGATCAGCCCCGACGCTCAAACCTCCCAAACGCCCCGGCCGGACAGCCCCAACCACCCACACATCCTGGCGAAGCCTCCGTTTATTTTTCGCACGGCCCCTTAGGTGATCAGGGCGCGGACGTCGTCGGCGGTCAGGCCTCCGCTGAAGGCGCCGTCTTGGTCCAGGAGCGAGTCGAAGAGGGCCTGTTTGCGCTCTTTGAGGGCCATCACCTTTTCCTCGATGGTGTCCCTGGCCACCAACCGCGAGACCAAGACCGGCCGGGTCTGGCCAATCCGGTGGGCGCGGTCGACGGCCTGGTTCTCCGTCGCCGGGTTCCACCACGGGTCGAGCAGGAAGACGTAGTCGGCCTCGGTCAGGTTCAACCCGAAGCCCCCCGCCTTCAGCGAGATCAAGAAGACCGGCGCCTGGCCGCGCTTGAAGCCGTTGATCACCGCCGCCCGGTTGGTGGTGGCGCCGTCGAGGTAGGCGTAGTCCACCCCCCGGCCGTCGAGCCGCTCGCGGACCTTCGCCAGATAGCTTGTGAACTGGGAGAACACCAGCGCCCGATGGTCCGCGCCGATCACCTGGCCGAGTTGGCCCATCAGCGCGTCCAGTTTCGAGGACGGCGCCGAGGCAGCCGCCGGGTCCACCAGCGACACGTCCAGCGCCGCCCGCCGCAGCATGGTCAGCGACTTCAAGATGGCGAAGCGGTTGGCCTCCCAGTCATCCAGCAGCCCCAGCATCCGCGAGCGCTCGCGCTGAAGGTAGGTGTCGTACAATTCCCGATGCCGTCCAACCAGGTCCACGTTCAAGACTTGCTCTTGGCGTTCGGGCAGGTCGGCGGCGACCAACTCCTTGGTGCGGCGCAGCAGCAGCGGCTTGGCCCGCCGCCGCAGCTGGCGCATGGCCTCTTGGCCGGCCTCGCCGCCGGCGGCGATGGGGCCGCTGTAAAGCTCTTTGAACCGTTTGCGGTTGCCCAGCAACCCGGGCGCGACGATCGCGAAAATGGCCCAGAACTCGTCCAGCGAGTTCTCCATCGGCGTGCCCGTGACGGCCAGTTTGAAGTCCGCTTTCAGGCTTCTGGCCAGCTGGTTCACCTTGGTGGCGGCGTTCTTGGCGAACTGCGCCTCGTCCAGGATCAAGCCCGACCAGGTGATCTCGGCGAACTTGGGGTTGTCCAGGCGGAAGATGGCGTAAGAGGTCACGATCAGATCGGCCCCCAAGGCCAGCTCGGCCAGCGGGACGCCGGCCCGGGCGCGGGTCTCGGCGGCGGCCCGGGCGACCAGCCCGGGCGTGAAGCGGGCGGATTCCTCCAACCAGCCCGGCACCACCGAGGACGGGGCCACCACCAGGAACGGAGCTGCCCCGGCGGGTTGCTCCAAGCGGGCGCGGGCGATCATGGCGAGGGTTTGGACAGTCTTGCCCAGGCCCATGTCGTCGGCCAAGATGCCGCCCAGTCCGAGCCGCCGGATGAAGGTCAGCCAGTCGTAGCCGGTCTTCTGGTAGGGGCGCAGTTGGGCGGTCAAAGTGGGCGGCAGCGGCTCTTGGCCGGGCGCGGCCTGCGGCAGCTTCCTCAGCGACCGCATGGCCGCCCGCCACCGCTCGGCCCCCTCGACCGCGGCGGCGTCTTCGAGGTCTTGCCACAGCGACGCCTGGTAGCGACCGATCCGCGGCTGACCGGGCCGGTCCGAGAGTTTGGCGGCCTCCTCGATCAGCTTGGCCAGCTTCTCGAAGACCGGGTGGTCCAGCGCCACCAGCGACCCGTCCCGGGCCATGGCGTGCGTCTCGCCGACCGCCAAGGCCTCGAACACGTCCGTGAAGGCCAGCTCGACGCCGCCGACCTCGACCGTCACGCCCAGGTCGAACCAGTCGCCGCTGGCGTCCGGCTGGGCTTTGATCCTGACCTGGGGCTCGTCATCGCGCACTTTGACATGCGACAGGTCGCCCTCGATGCTCAGGCCCTCAACCAGGCCCAAGGCCGGCAGGGCGGTCAAAGCGAAACGGGCCAAAGCGGCATCGGACAAATCCTCGACGGCGGCCTGACGCGGGTCCCCGAACGCCGGGTGGGCGGCGCGGACGGCCTCGACCTGGACCATGATGGCGTCCTCGCCCAGCGGGTCCAAGCGCTGCGCTGGCAGTTCTAGCTGGTCAGTGGGGTAGTCAGCGGCCGTCGGCCCGGCGCCGTAGCGCCAGCGCCAGCTCAGGCGGGCCTGGGTGGGGCTCGGCGTCTCAAGGCTCAGCAGCAGGCGGGCCTGCGGCAGTTCCGGCAGCTTGATCGACGGGTCGTCGGTGATCAGCGGCAGGCCGCGGGCCAACCGGGGGTACAGGCGCTCCCAGAAGACGCCGGCCTGCGCCTGCGGAATGTCCGCCGGCAGGGCCGACTCGAAAGCGGCGTTGACCGGATGGCCGAGCCCGTCGCCCGGCCCCAGCACCAACCGCCTGGCCGAGCCCGGCTCGGCCACCAGCACGGCGTAGCCGTTGGAGCCGATCGCGGCCAGGCGAGCGCCCGCGACAACCTCGCCGCCCGCCCCGCCAATCCGGACGACCTGGGACAAATGCAGTCCGCGCTCGCCGTTGCGCAGATCGATGGCCGGCTCGACCAACTCGGCCAGTTCGATCATGTCGCCCGGCTTTTCCCCGACCAAGGCGATGCCCAGGTCGGCCGCCCGCGCCAGGTGTGGCCACAGCGCGTCTGACTCGGTCGAGTCGAGCCGCAACCAGGACGAGCTCCCCATGCCGGCCCCGGTGACGGTCAAGCGGGCGAGATCGTCAAACCAGCGCCGCTGGTCGCGGCCGACGTCGGTCCCATACCAGCCGCCCCAGTTCCGGAGCAGGTCCGGGTGGGCCACCCACCGTTCGCGCTTGCCCGGCCGGACGGCCCTGGCCTCGACGATCGCCTGGCCGAAGTAGCGGGGCGCCCAATCGACCAGCCTGAACTGCAGGCCCACCGGGGTCAGCGTGACCGGCCTTTGAGCTGTCGTGATGGCGTCGGCCAGCTTGGTCAGCCCCGGCACCCACTGGGGAACCTGGCCGGCTCTCTGGTTCCGCCTGGCTTTGACGGCGACCCCGTTGGCGGCCAGCACCAAGGCGACAATGTGCTTGCAGTCGAACCCGACCGGGCAGCTGCACAGCCCGCTGTCGGATTCGACCCTATAAGTCTGTTCGTCAAGCTCCAGCCAGATGCGGCATTCGTAAGGCGTCGGCCGGGTGCCCCGAACCCGCCCGTACAACCGCATGTCGATGGAGTCGAACTTGATCGAGTTGGTCAGCACCAGCCCGCGCCGGAAGTAATCCTGCCCCCGCGCGAAGGTCAAGTTGCCGACCTGACGGCGCAAATCGACCGCGTCGATCACCGGCAATCCGTCCAAGGGCATCCGGCCATTATCCGGCGCCCAAGCTCCCCCCGCAACGACCACCCCCCGCCTACCATCTGATGCGGCGGTCACGTTCCGGCCCGGTGTCAGCTCGCGGTCTCGCAGCGCCCGCGATGCGGTCATTCGCCTCGGGCGGCTATCACCATCTCCTCAAGTTGAGCGCGGTTCTCGTCCACGAACTCCTGCTCCAGCTCCAACTGCACCGCCAGCAGCCTTGCCTCATAGTCAGTTTGGGCGCGGCAATCGAAGTCGGCTAGGGCAATCCGCGCTTCGGCCTGCGACCCAACAAGCGAGCGCTGATCGACCGGCAGAGAGTCCTCGAAGAAGCCTCCTCCGCCAGCGCCAACAGCCCCGTCACTTCCCGTCCGCATCGCCAGGTACCGGGCGGAGTTGGGGTTGGCGTACGGAACCGTCACCATTGTCACCCCGGGAGCCGTCTCACCAGACACGTCTACCCCCAGACCAACCATGCACTTGTCCCATTGCGATGCCAACGCAGCGACCCTTGCATCCTCCAGCACACCCGAAGTCCCGAATCTGGCCATCTCCTCGGCCAATTCGCCATACTGAGCCCGGAAACGCTCGCTCGGGCCCTCCGGCACGGGTTCGTCTGGCAGTCCCGCGTCCGCTTCGGCGACGCACCCTCCCGGTTCCGCTAAAGCCGCCGCCAAGTCCGCAGTGCCGATATACGCTGTCAGATAGGCCGCTTGGGCCGCGGCGCTCAGCGTTTCGACATACCTCTGGTTCTCATCCTGGGCGGCGGACGCCCCGGCGGTCAAGCCCTCGCGGGTAACGAACTCCAGGGGCGCCTCCTCCCCATATCCCCAACGCTCAACCTCGGCCCTGGTCGAGGGCAACAATGGAATCCCGAGGTAATCCCTGTCAAAGGACAACACCTCATCCAGCCCTTCCAACCGCTGATACTCGACGGGATAATACTCGAACCCCTCCAACGCCATGCAACCGGCGATGAGTCGTTCGCGCTCGTCGTGCCACTCAGTGCGCTCTTTCAAGTAGTCGGCATCCTCGGCGCCGGGACCATCCAAGTAGACGGAATAAGCTGTGAAGGGAGTGTCCCCGGGAATCTCAATCCTGTCGCCACCATCGAACGCCGAACCGGGATCGGAGCGTAGCCCCGCAGCCGCCGTTTCCGTGTCAGGAGACGTACTTGGACCATGGTCCTGCGAACACCCACCAACCATCGCCACAATTCCGACAAGCCCGCAGCAGGCCACCCACTGCGGCATCCGCGCCCGGCACCGGGCCGCGGCGGCGAAGCCCACCGGTTCCACGCCCATGGCCTTCACCGTGGGGCCCGGAGAAGTGACCACCCCAGACAGCAAGCCTTAGTACACCTTCGTGCTATCGAAGACGCAATGGTGCCCGTACTTGTCGTGATAGCCCCAGAACCTCATAGCGTTGTGGGTGTTGTTGCCGTATATCCCGTCCTTCTTGACCCCGACCTTCCCTTGAACGGTGGTGACGCCACTCTTGGTGCCGTTACCGAAGATCCCGTCGATCCCGTTGGTGGAAGTGTTGTAGCAGTAGTTCACCGCAAGTTGCAGCGCCAAAACAGCCTGGCTGGCGTTGCCGTAACCCAACAGACAGTTCCTTGACTCGGCCGTGACCTGCTTGGTCTTGCTCGGGATTTGAGGACCAAGGTTGCCGCCGACCTCAATGTCCGTAATGCAGGAAGCACTGGACTGAGCGGCCTCGGCCGCTGGAGTATCAGGACTCAGCGCGCCGCTTGTGAGAATGATGGCGCTGAGGGCGAGCGTCAAGATGAGCATGGTTGAGAGTCTCTTGATGCGAGCCATTTTCGGGCACGCTCCTTTCATTCGGGCTAGGGCTCGTTGGGGCGAACCAGACGGGGAAAGGCAGCCCGCGTCGAGCCCGGCCGGTTCGACTGAACCGGTTGCCGTTCAGATTACCGCCCGGGGGGGGGGCTCTTGTCGACTGGCCGGCAGTCGTGCCTCACCTAACACGTCCGGGAACGAGCGCGCATGCCTCAGATAGCGATTTCCGACCGATCTGCCCCGGTTCGCCCCGCCCGGGCGGGGCAGATCGGCGTCAAACCCGCAATTCACCGCCGGACGCGCCCCGCAGAACGCCGCCGCTGGCGCGGCCGGGGGCGCGCGCCAGCCGAACGCCCCACTGCGGACGGTCTTGGACAGGCTCTTAGCCGCGCCAGAGGATGATGGCGCGGGAGGCCGCGTCAGGGACGGGGCGGGCGGGGCGGGCGGGGCGTTGGCCGCGGGAGAGGGGGACGGCGTCGCCGGTGGGGGCGACGGCGAAGACGCGGTGGCCGGGCTGGGCGGCGGCGCGCAGGGCCTCGACTTGGCGGCGGAGTTCGCGGTTCTCGGCCTCCAGGGCCAGAATCCGGGCGATGCCGGCCAGGTTGACGCCCTCGCGGGTGGAAAGGCGCTGGACCTCGCGCAGGGTGGCGATGTCGCGGGCCGAGTAGCGCCGACCCCGGCCGGCGGCCCGGCGGGGGACCACCAGGCCGAGGCGGTCGTATTGGCGCAGGGTTTGGGGATGCATCTCGGCCAGGTGGGCGGCCACGCCGATCGGGTAGATTGGCACGTCCTGGGCGTCGGCCGAGTCGGACCCCGGCAGCCCGGACCCCGGCAGCCCAGACGCGCGGGCGCCCGCGCCCGCCATCCCGCCGCCGCCAGCGACGCCCGCTCCCGCGCCGACCGCACCAGCGAAACCACCGACAGCCGCACCCGCACCCGCGCCGCCCGTCCCGACCGTCCCGACCGTCCCGACCGTCACATCGATGCGCATGGTCGTCATTGCGCGGCCTGGCGGCGCAATTCGGCCCGCGGGTCGTCGCCGCGGGTGGCCTCGCGCAGTTCTTCAAGAGCCTCTTTGGCCCGGCCGGAGACTTTCGCCGGCACCGCCACGGTGATCGTCACCAGCAGGTCGCCGGCGCCCTTGGCGGTGGTGATGCCCTTGCCCTTGACCCGCAAGGTGCGCCCGGCCGGGGTTCCGCCCGGCACCTTGACCGTGATCGAGCCGCCGTCGAGCGTCGGAACCTCGATCCGAGAGCCCAAAGCGGCCTCGGCGAAGGTCACCGGCACGGTGATGCGCAGATTGTTGCCGTCCAGCGAGAACACCGGGTGGACCGGCACCGTCACCGTGATGACCAGGTCGCCGGGAGGGCCGCCGTTCGGGGACGGCTGGCCCTTGCCGGCCAGTTTGATCCGCTGGCCGTTGCGCACCCCGGCCGGGATGCGCACCGTCATCTGCTGGCCGTCGACCGTCAGAACCTGGGTGGACCCGGCGACCGCCTCGCGGAACGGCAGGGTGACCGAGGCGCGCACATCGGCCCCCGGCACCGGGCCGCCCCCGAAGCCGCCCGACCGGCCGCGGCCGTACCCGCCCGCGCCGCCGAATCCTCCGAAGGTGTCCGAGCCGCCGAAGGCGCCCAGAATGTCCTCCAAGTTGAACCCCTCGCCGCGGGCGCCGCCCGGGCCGCCTCCGGCCCCGCCGGTCGAGAAGCGCATCCGCGTCCCGCCGGCCCCGGCCCGGCCCCCGAACATGGCCGAGAACATGTCGTCAAACCCGCCCCCGGCGCCGCCGCCCGGCCCGGCCTGGAACCTGGCCCCGCCCGCCGCCATCGCCCGCACCGAGTCGTATTGCTGGCGCTGCTCCGGGTCCGAGAGCACCGAATAAGCCTCGGACACCTCTTTGAACCGCTCCTCGGCCGCCCGGTCGCCCGGGTTGTGGTCCGGGTGCAGGGTCCGGGCGAGCTTCCGGTAGGCCTTCTTGACCGCCGCCGCGTCAGCCGTCTTGGGCACGCCGAGGGTCTTGTAGAAGTCCTTCTCGAACCAGTCTTGACCGGCCATTTCAGCCCTCCGAATCGACCACGCCGACGCGCGCGGCCCGCAGCACCCTCTCGCCCATCCGGTAGCCCGGTTGCAGCACCAGCGAGACGGCTGGCCCCTCGGCGGCCGGGTCGGTCTGGTGCAGCAGCGCCTCGTGGATGGTCGGGTCGAAGGCCTCGCCGACCGCGCCGTAACGCTCCAGGCCGAACCTCGCCAGCGTCTCCTCGAGCTTTTCGGCCACGGCTTTGAAGGGGCCGTCCAGCTCGTCCGCCGTCCGGGCGGCGTCGATGTCGTCCAGCACCGGGATCAGCGCTGTCAGGACCTCGGCGCGAGCCTGGTCCCCGGCCACCGCCCGGTCGCGGTCAACCCGCTTGCGGTAGTTGGCGTATTCGGCGCTCAGCCGCTGCAGGTCCTCGGTCCGCACGGCCAGTTCCTCGCGCGCCGAGATCAGTTCGGCCGCCGCCACCACCTCGTCTTCCAGCGCCCGGGCCGCCGCTTCGACGTCGCCGGGCGTCAAATCAGACAAACCGGTGTCCGATGCCGCCGGGTCGCCACCGTCCGGCCGCCCGGCCGGCGCGGGTCCAGTTTGGGCGGCCCCGCTAGATCCGGTCCCGCCAGGTCCGGCCCCGCTAGATCCGGTCCCGCTAGATCCGGTCCCGCCAGATCCGACGCCGCCGGGTCCGGCCCCGCCGCCATCACCGCTGGCGGCGCCGGTCCGGTCGGGCTTGCGCGCCCGGCCGGAGATCGGGTCGACCTTGCGGTTGTCGCGGATGACCGGGCGCCCGGCCCAGTTGGTCTCGCCCCCGCCGTCGCCGGCCAGGTCGTCGGGGTCGACCCCCAGGCCCTCCTCCACCGCCAGATCCTCGTCCAGATTGTCAAGCCGCTGGCCAAGACCGTCCGGGGCGTCCGCCGACGGGCGGGCGCCCCGGTCGTGGCCCTTCGAAGAAGCCATCTCAGACCTGGTCCTCGTCAATCACTTCGGCGTCGACTATGTCGTCGTCCGCGCTGGCCTGGCCGCCCTGGCCGGCCCCGGCCGAACCGGCGCCGTCGCTGGGGGCCGAACCGGCGGCATCGGCGGCCTGCTGGTGCGAGTAGAGCAACTGGCCGATCTTCTGGGCGCTGGCCGTCAACTCGGTCTGGGCGGCCTGGACAGGCTCAATGGCGTCGCCCTCCAAGGCCTTCTTGAGCGCCTCGATCTTGCCGTTGACTTCTGTCTTGAGGTCTTCGGGGACCTTGTCGCCGGTGTCCTTCAGGAGCGCCTCGGTCTGGTAGACAAGCTGTTCGGCGGTGTTGCGCAACTCGCCCTCGGCGCGGCGCTTCTTGTCCTCGGCGGAGTGCGCCTCGGCGTCCTTGACCATCCGGTCGATCTCGTCCTTGGGCAGGGCCGAGCCGCCAGAGATGGTCATCGACTGCTCCTTGCCGGTGCCGCGATCCTTGGCCGAGACGTGGACTATCCCGTTGGCGTCGATGTCGAAGGTGACCTCGATCTGCGGCACACCGCGCGGGGCCGGGGCGATCCCGGTCAGCTCGAAGGTCCCGAGCGCCTTGTTGTCGCGGGCGAACTCGCGTTCGCCTTGGTAGACCTGGATCAGCACGGACGGCTGGTTGTCCTCGGCGGTGGAGAAAATCTCCGAGCGCTTGGTCGGGATGGCCGTGTTCCGGTCGATCAGCTTGGTCATGAAGCCGCCCTTGGTCTCAATGCCCAGGGACAACGGGGTGACGTCGATCAGCAGGACGTCCTTGCGCTCGCCCATGATCACGCCAGCCTGCAGGGCGGCGCCGATGGCGACGACCTCGTCCGGGTTGACGCCCTTGTTCGGCTCCTTGCCGCCGGTCAGGGTCTTGACGATGGCCGCCACGGCCGGCATGCGGGTTGACCCGCCCACCAGGATCACGTGCGAGATCTCGGAGACCTTGATGCCGGCGTCGGCGATGACTGATTCGAACGGCTTGCGGGTGCGCTCCAGCAGGTCCTTGGTCATGTCCTCGAACTGGGCGCGGCTGAGCTTGGTGTCCAGGTGGATGGGGCCGTTCTCGTTCATCGACAGGTATTGCAGCGAGATGGTCGTGGCCGTGGCCGTGGACAGTTCCTTCTTGGCCTGCTCGGCCGCCTCCTTGAGGCGCTGCATGGCCACTTTGTCCTTGGACAGGTCGACGCCGGACGACTTCTTGACTTCGTTGACCAGGAAGTTGACGATGCGGGCGTCCCAATCGTCGCCGCCCAATTGGTTGTCCCCGGAGGTCGCCCTGACCTGGATGGTCGAGAAGCCGTCGTCCTCTTTGCCGACCTCCAGCAGCGACACGTCGAAGGTGCCGCCGCCCAGGTCGAAGACCAGGATCAACTCGTCTTGGGTGGATTTGTCGAGGCCGTAGGCCAGGGCCGCGGCGGTCGGCTCGTTGATGATCCTAAGGACCTTAAGGCCCGCGATCTCGCCCGCCTCTTTGGTGGCCTGGCGCTGGGCGTCGTTGAAATACGCTGGGACGGTGATGACGGCATCGGTCACCTTTTCCCCCAAGTAGGCTTCGGCGTCGGTCTTGAGCTTGCCCAAGACGCGGGCCGAGATCTCCTGGGCGGTGTACTTCTTGCCGTCGATGCCGACGGACCAGTCGGTGCCCATGTGGCGCTTGACCGACGAGATGGTCCGGTCGACGTTGGTGACGGCCTGGCGCTTGGCGACCTCGCCCACCAGGACCTCGCCGGCCTTGGAGAAGGCCACCACCGATGGCGTGGTCCGCTGGCCCTCGGCGTTGGTGATGACCGTGGGCTCGCCGCCCTCAAGCGTGGCGACCACCGAGTTGGTGGTGCCCAGATCGATCCCGACTGCTCGTGCCATTATTCTGTTTCCCTTCGTTTGCTGATTGCTGTCCCGGCTGTCCCGGCCTGGCTCAATCGGTGCGGGGGCCGCTGGTGACCGGCCGGATCGGCCTGGCCGTCGCGGGCCGGTCGGCAAGCGGCCGATCACCGGCGGTTCCCTTGCGGGCTTGTTGGCAAGCCCCGATTGAGTCAACTCCACTCAAGTTTGGTCCATGGCTCCTGTCCCGTCAAGCCGGGTTGAGTCCAACCGGCTCAAGTTTGCTCTGGGCGGACCGGGCGCGACCGCGCTCGACCCTCGCCGCGCCCGTGGCCTGCCCCGATCCCTGGGCCTGCGCCGGGCTCGCTCCGGGCTCGCTCCGGGCTCGCTCCGGGCTGCGGCGGGCCGTGACCCAAACCACATTTTCATCTTGCTCCCCGACCCCCGCCGCTATCGCCGCCGCTCCCCGCCATCTCACCCACTGACCCCGCCCCGCCCCAATTCCGGGGATAATGCGTCTGGTGGCAAGCTCGGCAGCCGTGACACGCCGAGCACTCGCAAGGCGGCCCGGCGAACCTTGAGGGCCGCGTCGGTCGTCGGCGCTGTTTGTACCGCGGTCGCCTGCGGTGCTGTCCCCAGGCCTCAAACAAAAAGTCCCTCCTCGGGTTGTACTGACCCCGGCTCTTACGGGTCGAGGCACGCCAGAGCGGCCAGTGGTAGGTCTTGGGGGGCGTCGCCTGGAGGCTTGGGTGTTAGGTTCGCGTCCGAGCCGGGGGATGGATCGCGGCGCTGGTGGCTCCGGCCCGGCTGAATGGAGATGGAATCGCAATCTCGGCGAGCCCAGGTCCGGTTTTGGGCGCCGAGACTGCGATTTCATCTCCTTTTCGGACCTTCTCCTCATCGAGACTGCGATTCTATCTCCGGGCGGTTTCCGTAATGGCTGGTCACAGCGATTTCCGCTGCGGGCCGGGAGATAGAATCGCAGTGCCAGGCGCCGACCGTCCCGGCCCGCCGACCTGCGGCCAGCGGAGCACGGCCGGGGCGCTGAGGCTCCCGCGGCCGCGCGGCCCGCTCGCAGAGCTGGCCGGGCCGGCCGGGCGAAAACCCGGGGTGCGTCTCCAGATTGATTGTCCTGACATGAGGTGTGTCCCCAGGCCTCAAACAAAAGGTCCGTCCCCGGGTTTGGGTGGGGTGGGGTCCCTGAGTTGGATTTCAGGGGGTTTCCGGATGGCGCTCAGGGTGGGGTGGTGGGCCACGATGGAATGCGTTTGGAACGCCTTCCCGATGAACGGAGCCAGCCCTCATGCCCAGCCGCGCGCCCAGCCCAACCACCGATTCAGCCGCCCGCGTCCGGACCGGGCGGCGCCGCAGCCGGCCCCGGGGCCGTCCGGGCTCAGGCCGGCCGGGCCTCGGCGTGGCCGCCAGCGCCACCGGGTTGACCAAGGTCTACGGCGCCGGGGACGCCGCCGTCCACGCGCTGAGGGGCGTCGATCTGGACATCAGGCGGGGCGAGTTGACCGCCATCATGGGGCCTTCCGGCTCCGGCAAATCGACCTTGCTGCACCTTCTGGCAGCGCTGGACCGGCCCAGTTCCGGCGACGTGACCTTGGACGGCATCGACCTGACCGGCGCCCCGGCCCGGCTGCTGACCGCGGTCCGGCGCGACCGGCTGGGCTTCGTCTTCCAGGAGTTCAACCTCATCCCCACGCTGACGGCCTGGGAAAACATCACCCTGCCGCTGGAGATCGGGCGCAAAGCCCAAGACCCGGCCTGGCTCGGGCAGTTGGTCGACACCCTGGGGCTGCGGGACCGGTTGAAGCACCGCCCGGCCCAGTTGTCCGGCGGGCAGTGTCAGCGGGTGGCCTGCGCCCGGGCGCTGGCCGCCCGCCCGGCCGTGGTCTTCGCGGACGAGGCGACCGGCAACCTGGACTCGGCCTCGGCCGCCGAGGTCCTGGCCTTCTTGCGCCAGGCGGTCGACCGGATGGGCCAGACGGTCGTCATGGTGACGCACGACCCGAGCGCCGCCACCTGGGCCGACCGGGTGGTCTACCTGGCCGACGGCCGCATAGTCGGTGAGCAGTTGAAACCCGCCCGGCAGGAGATCTTGGCATTCATGGGCCAACTGGCAGGACCGGCCGGCCAGAGCGACGAGAGCGGGCAGAGCGGCCAGACCGGCCAGAACCGGCCGGGCGGCCAAAGCGGCCAGGACAGGCAGAGCGGCCAGGACAGGCAGAGCGGCCAGAACGGCGCGGGGCGGCGCGAGGGAGGGCCGGCCGCCCCGCGCGCCAACAGCGGCGCCGCAGCCGACGGCACGGCCGGGCGGCACGGCATCGGCGG
>JAIROU010000062.1 GCA_031257375.1 Bifidobacteriaceae bacterium | reverse complement strand
GGAGGGTGTTGCCCAACACCCTCCTAGACTGGTGGTGGGCCAAACCATCCGCCTCCCTTGGTGGCCGCCGGCGCCGCGCGGGGCGCCACTAAGGAGAGCGATGACTTCTCACAGGCAGGCTATGGCGCCGCCGGCCCCGGGCGGCCCGCGGCGTCTGCCGCCGCCAGGCCCGCTGACACCAGACCAGGTGGCGCGCGGCGCCGTCCAGACCGCCCTCGTACCAGCCGAACAGCTTTCGCCGCACCCGCAGGGTGACAATGCCCCAGGTTTCCTCGGGCCCAGCTTCGGGCAGGTGTCCGATGCCGTCCAGCACCTTCGCCAGCACCGGGTCGCCGGGGTCGTAACGCCGCTGCCAGACCCGCGCCATGCGCCCAGTGTACAAGTGGCCGCGCCGGATTTGCGGGCCTGGGACGGCTGGCGCCAGGCGCCGGGCGGCCCGCCAGGCACCGGGCGGGGCGGCGGTCCGGCGGCGCGGCGGGATTCGAGAAGGCCAGCTCGGGGTAGGGGAGTTGCCAGTTGACGGGGGCGGCGCCTTGTTCGGCCAGGAGGGCGTTGGTGCGGGTGAAGGGGCGCGAGCCGAAGAAGCCGCGGCTGGCGGACAGGGGCGAGGGGTGGGCGGACTCGATGCGCGGCGCCCGGCCGAGGCGGGGGGCCAGGTTGGCGGCGTCGCGGCCCCACAGGATCGCCACCAGCGGGCGGTCGCGGCCGACCAGCACGTCGATGGCCCGGGCGGTGATCTCCTCCCAGCCTTTGCCCCGGTGCGAGCCCGGCTGGCCGGGTTGGACGGACAGGACGCGGTTGAGCAGCATGACGCCCTGGCCGCACCACGGCGTCAGGTCTCCGGTGCTGGGAGGCGGGACGGCGGCATCGTGCGTCAACTCTTGAAAAATGTTGCGGAGCGAGCCGGGCAGGGGGCGCACCTGGGGGGCGACCGAGAAGCTCAGGCCGACCGGGTGGCCGGGCGTGGGGTAGGGGTCCTGGCCCACGATCAGAACCTTGACCTGGTCGAGCGGGTAGGTGAAGGCGCGCAGCACGTGCTGGCCGGCCGGGAGGTAGCCCCGGCCGGCCGCGTTCTCGGCGCGCAAGAACTGCCCCATGGCCCTGATCTGCGGTTCGACGGGGGCCAGGGCTTCGGCCCAGGCGCGGTCGATCAGCTGGTCGAGCGGGGCTGGCTGGCTCACAGGCAAAGACGTTACTCTGACACCGGCCGCGCCGCCGCTGAAATCCGGGCCGCGTCCTCTACCATTGCAACCGAACTGCGGCTCGGACGCGGTTGCGCGGGTTTTCGGGGGTTTTAGGGAGGGACTATGGGGCAGGCCGCTCCGGCTGGCAGAGGCGCTCAACTGGCGGATCTTGAGCGCCGAGTGCTGATGTTTGAGCGCCAGTACTGGTGCTACGAGGGCTCGAAGGAGAGCGCCATCCGGGATCTGTTCGAGATGGAGCCGACCCGCTACTACGAACTGCTGAGCCGCCTGGTCGATTCGGACGCGGCCCTGGCGTTCGACCCCCAACTGGTCAAGCGGCTGCGGCGGCAGCGGGCCGAAAGGCACCGCGCCCGCTCAGCGCGCCGTCTGGAACCACCGGCCTGAGACGCATCAACCGATAGGCTTAGAGACCGTGAGCAAGAACGCATACCCCTACCCGCCGGATGAGTTCGATCAAGTCGACCTGAATTCGAGGCCCAAAGAGGTCCACGCCGCCCGCCGCGGCGCCTGGAGCCGCGTCTGGCCGTTCTTGCTGGTGATTGTGCTGGTGCCGAGCATCGCCTTCGTGGCGGTGCATTTCCTGGCCGACAGACTGCCAGGTGGCGACCCCGCCGACACGCCACCGGCGGCCGGGCCGTCGCAGGATGAATCGATCGCCCCGCCGTCCGAGCAGCCCTCCGAGCCGGCCGAGCCGGCCGAATCCAACACCCCGGAGCCGCCGCCCACCAGCGAGGCCCCGCCGCCCCCGCCCGAACCGGTGGTCGACAAGACCGTCAAGGTCACTGTTTACAACGCCGGCCAGACCAAGGGGGCGGCCGCGGCCGCCGCCGAGCAGTTGACGACGGCCGGATTCACGCAGGCCGCCTCCGCATACCCGCCGAATCCGGCCGAGCCGGCGGCCGCGACCGTTTACTATTCGACCGAGGTCCAGAAGGACACGGCGGCCGAGGTGGCGAGGGTCCTGGCGATCACAGCTGTCGAGTTGAACCCGCAGGTGGCCGGCGGCAACGTGGTGGGGGTGGTGCGGTAGGCGCCGTCGGCGGCGCGCGCGGGGGCTTTTGGCGACGATGCCGCGCGCCTCGGCTCGCGCTGTCGGGTGGCGGCGCGGGGCGTGCCGGGCGGACAACGGGACTGCCCGGCCTCGGGGCGGCCCGGCGGCATTGTGCGCGCGGCGGGTCGGCGGCATCGTGCGTCGGGCGTTGCGGCGGGCGAAACCGGGCGTGCGCGGGCTTGCACTCTCGGTGGTAGAGTGCTAACCATGAATTAGCACTCTCGCAATGGGAGTGATAACGAACCTGGTGAGGCGCAGGAAGGTCGGCGTGACGTGAACGCAGGCCGGATGGCGCCGTCCGTCGCGGGCGCCGGTTCACCCTTGGCAAACAAGCAAAGGAAACGAAAAGACGAATGGCTAAGATCATTGCCTTCGATGAGGATGCCCGGCGTGGCATGGAGCGCGGCCTGAACGAGTTGGCCGACACGGTCAAGGTCACCCTTGGCCCCAAGGGCCGCAATGTGGTCCTGGAGAAGAAGTGGGGAGCCCCCACAATCACAAATGACGGCGTGTCGATCGCCAAAGAGATCGAACTCGAGGAACCGTTCGAGAAGATCGGCGCCGAGTTGGTCAAGGAAGTCGCCAAGAAGACGGACGATGTCGCCGGCGACGGCACCACCACCGCCACCGTCCTGGCGCAGGCCCTGGTGCGCGAAGGCTTGCGCAACGTGGCCGCCGGAGCCAACCCGATCGCCCTCAAGCGGGGAATTGACAAGGCCGTCGATGCCGTCGTCAAGACCCTGTTGGCGCAGGCCAAAGAGGTCGACGGGAAGGAAGAGATCGCTGCCACGGCCTCGATCTCGGCCGGCGACCAGGCCATCGGCTCGCTCATCGCCGAAGCCATGGACAAGGTCGGCAACGAGGGCGTCATCACGGTCGAGGAATCCAACACCTTCGGGTTGGAACTCGAGCTGACCGAGGGCATGCGCTTCGACAAGGGCTACCTGTCGATGTACTTCCAGACCGACGCCGAGCGCCAAGAGGCCGTCCTGGAGGACGCCTACATCTTGTTGGTCGAGTCCAAGATCTCCTCGGTCAAGGATCTGCTGCCGCTGCTGGAGAAGGTTTCGCAGGCCTCCAAGCCGCTGGCGATCATCGCAGAAGACGTCGACGGCGAAGCCCTCGCGCTGCTCGTGGTCAACAAGGTCCGCGGCTCGTTCAAGTCGGTCGCCGTCAAGGCCCCCGGCTTCGGCGATCGCCGCAAGGCCATGCTGCAAGACATGGCGGTGCTGACCGGCGCCCAGGTCATCTCCGAGACGGTCGGCCTGAAGCTCGAGAACACCACTCTGGACCTGCTGGGCACCGCCCGCAAGGTGGTCGTCACCAAGGACGAGACCACGATTGTCGATGGCGGCGGCGACGCCGACGCGATCGCCGGCCGGGTGGCGCAAATCCGTTCGGAGATCGAGTCGACCGACTCGGACTACGACCGCGAGAAGCTGCAGGAGCGGTTGGCCAAGCTGGCCGGCGGCGTGGCCGTGATCAAGGCCGGGGCCGCCACCGAGGTCGAGCTCAAAGAGCGCAAGCACCGCATCGAAGATGCCGTGCGCAACGCCAAAGCGGCCGTCGAAGAAGGCATTGTGGCTGGTGGCGGCGTCTCGCTGCTGCAAGCCGGCAAGGACGCCTTCGCCGACCTGGACGTCTCGGGCGACGAGGCGATCGGCGCCAACATTGTCAAGGTGGCCCTGTCCGCCCCGCTCAAGCAGATCGCTGAGAACGCCGGCCTCGAGGGCGGCGTGGTGGCCGAGCGGGTCTCGAACGCGGCCGTCGGCGTGGGTCTGAACGCCGAGACCGGCGAGTACGAGGACCTGATGGCGGCGGGGATCGCCGATCCGGTCAAGGTCACCCGTTCAGCCCTCCAGAACGCCGGCTCGATCGCCGGGTTGTTCCTGACCACCGAAGCGGTGGTGGTGGACAAGCCGGAGAAGGCGGCGCCGGCCGCGCCGGACGGCGGCATGGGCGGCATGGATTACTGAGTCGCCGCAGGGGGTCCGGGCCGGGAATTCCGGCCGGGGCTCGCCGGGCAGTTTTACGGGTCCGGGGCCAGTGTTTTCCGCGACACTGGCCCCGGGCTTTTTTCGCCCCTAAAGCGGGCGCGTTCAGGCAAACTTGGGGCGCGGCGGTCGTGCGCGAAGGTGCGCGCGGTAGGTAAAAGCGCTAGTTTGGGAGCCATGAATTCCGCGCCTCCTCCCGTGCGGATCGGGATCATCGAGGACGAGGACTTGCTGCGGTCGATGTTGACCGACCTGGCTTCGTCCCATCCGGGCCTTCAGGTGGTCGGATCCGCCTCCGGCGCGGCCGACGCGCGGGCCAAACTCCCGCCCGGATCGGTCGACCTGGTCCTGATGGACGTGGTGCTCGGAGACGGCAACGGGGTGGCCCTCGGCGTCTCGATGCAGCGGGCCGACCCGAACCTCATCATCATGCTGCTGTCCAGCCACGACGTCATGGACCTGGTGGTGTCGATCGGGCCGAACGTGCCCCGGCCCTGGTCCTATTTGTCGAAGCGCTCATCGGTCACCAAAGACGTTCTTTTCCGCTCGATCGACGCCGCCGCCCGCGGCGAGGTCATCCTCGACCCCGAATTGACCGAGCGGTCGGCCGCCCGCGGGGGCAGCCCGCTGGCGCAGCTGTCCTCCGCCCAGTTGCAGGTCCTGCGCCTGGTGGCGCAGGGATTCTCCAACGCCACCGCCGCCGAACTGCTCGGACTGTCCCGGCGCTCGGTCGAAAACCACTTGCAGGCGATCTACCGCACCTTGGGCATCACTTCCCACGACGCCTCCCCCCGCGTCGCGGCAGTGTTGAGGTTCTTGCAGCAAAGCTCCCGGAAGTAGTCGGCCGTGGCGAGTTGGCCGCGGAACACCGACCGGTCGGGGGAACGGTGGGTCTACCTCAGCTTCGCCGTGTCGATCATGTTGGTCATCTCCGTCTCCCTGGTCCTGGAATGGTTCGCCGTCTGGGGCTGGGCGAGCCTGGTCAGCGCCGAGTCGCCGATCAGCGGCGCGTACTTGTTCGGCATCTGGTCCTTCGCCTTCGTGCCGGCCCTGCTCGGCGCCGCCGGGGTGGTGGCGTTCTACCCATCCGGCGAGTCGCTGTCTTGGCGGCTGACCGTGGCCTTGATCTTCTCCCTGGCCGCCGGGGTGCTGCGGTTTGGGGTCGAGTTGGCGGTCTGGGGCAGCGACTTCCTGTTCGGCCCGGTCTCGCTCGAGGCGCTGTTGGCGGTGGCCGTGCCCTTCAGCTGCATCTCGGTGTCGATGTACCTGGCCAAGTCGCAGATCCGGGCGGTCAAGGCGGAACGCCTGATGGCCGAGTTGGAGTTCGAGGCCCGCCAGACCGCCTTGGAGCGCGAGAACGCCGAGTTGCGGGTGCGCCGGGAGATCTCGGCCGTCTTGCACGACCACGTCCAGCAGCGATTGGTCTTCGCCGCCAGCCGCCTGCAGTCAGAGGTCATCCCGATGGCCCAGGTCAACGACGACCAGGTGGCCATCGACCTGCTGCGCGAGATCATCGCGGACATCGACCGCCTGCGCGAGGACGACGTTCGCGCGCTCTCGCACTCGCTCTTCCCGGTCGGCGCCGACATGGGCCTGCACCAGGCCGTCGCCCTGGCCATCGGCCGGGTTCCGGCCAGCGTCTCGGTCACCCTCAACGTCTCTCCGGCGGCCGCCGCCTTCGACACCATCTTGGAGCCCGCCCTCGACGTCGCCTCGCGTGCGGTGCTGGTCGCGGTTTTGGACGAGGCCGTCACCAACGCCCTCAAACACGGTTCGGCCAAGGCTGTGACTGTGGCCCTGGACTTGTCGAAAGACGCCTCCGCGCACGATGCCGCGCCGCGATTGGTCTTGACCGTCGCCAACGACGGGCTCGCCTTGGCGGACGGCGCCCGGCCCAGCGGTGGCCTGGGGCGCCACCAACTCAGCCTCGAGGCCCGCGGCGGCGGTCTGAGCCTGCGGACGGGCGCCTCTGGGTTGACGGAGGTCACGGCTTGGTTGCCGGTGCCTTCCCCCGACCCGCCGCCGACCGACCCGCCGCCGGCCGACCCGCCGCCGCCGGCCACACGGCCGCGGGCCTGATGAGTTGATCTCGCGCCCGGGGGTCAGCGGGCGAAGAGGGAGGCGTTGGCCTGCTCGACCTCGGCGTAGCCTTGGCTGGCGGCGACGAGGGCTTGGCTGAGGGCGGCGAGAGCTTCCTCGACTGTGCGCTGGGCCGCCCGCCACTGCTCCATCGCGCCGGCGAAGGCGTTCGAGGCGGCGCCGGTCCAGACGGAGGCCAGTTCGGCGCAGTGTCCGTTGAGGGCTCCGATCTCGCCCTGGATGACGCTGATCGAGTTGTTGGCCGCCCCCGCCACGACTGACAGGGTTTCCGAATTGACTTGAAATACGCTCATCGGTCTTTCAGACTCCTTCCTGGTGTGGAACCGCCGGACGGCGGCTTCACCAAGCACGTTACGGCCCTCGGGGCGCCCGCCCGGCGCAGAAAAGAAAAACCTGTGGATAACTTCCCGGGACCTGATGGCCCAGCGCGGGTCACCGCAGGTCAGCGCGCGGCGGCCAGGCCGTCCCTCCAGCCGAAGGAGCCGCTGAGCGGCCCGTGGGCGGCCACCGCGCTGGTCAGGCCGGGGGAGGCGG
>JAIROU010000055.1 GCA_031257375.1 Bifidobacteriaceae bacterium | reverse complement strand
ATTGCGGGTTTGTGACCGATCTGCCCCGGGAGGCGGGTCCGGGGCGGGGCAGATCGGTGTCAAACCTGCAATTGGGGGTGGGGGTGGGGGCGTTAGGCTTTAGGGCTGTGACTTATGTGATTGCGGAGCCTTGCGTCGATGTCAAGGACGGGGCTTGCGTCGATGAGTGCCCGGTCGACTGCATTTACGAGGGCGTCCGGGCGCTATACATCCAGCCTGACGAGTGCGTCGACTGCGGCGCTTGCGAACCGGTCTGCCCCGAGGTGGCGATCTTCTACGAGGACGACCTGCCCTCCGAGTGGTCCGCCTTTGCGCAGGCTAACGCTGATTTCTTCAGCGCCGTGGGCTCGCCGGGCGGGGCCGGAAGGATCGGGCCGCTGCCTTACGACGCGCCGTTGGTGGCGGCGTTGGCGCCGAAGGACTGAGGCCGGGCGATGGGGTTCGACGCGGCCGCGCTGCCAACCTTCCCCTGGGATCTGCTCGAACCTCTGAAGCGTCAAGCGGCCGAGCATCCGGGCGGGCTGATTGACCTGTCCGTCGGCGCGCCGGTCGACCCCACGCCGGACGAACTGCGCGAAGCCGTGGCGGCGGCATCGGACTCCCCCGGCTACCCGCCGACGGTCGGGACGGCCGAACTGCGCCACGCCATCGTCCACCACTACGCCGCCGAGCGCGGCGTGACCGGCCTGCCGGCCGACGCGGTGCTGCCGACCATCGGCTCGAAGGAAATGGTGGCGCTGCTGCCGTCGCTGCTCGGGCTGGGCGCCGGGGACGTGGTGGTGCACCCGGTGGTGGCCTACCCGACGTACGATGTCGGGGCGCGGCTGGCGGGCGCCCGGCCGGTTCCAGCGGACTCGCCCGCGCAGGTGCCGGGCGACTTGGCGGCCAAGGTCCGCCTGGTCTGGCTGAACAGCCCGGCCAACCCGGACGGGCGGGTTTTGGGCGTCGAGGCCCTGGGCGAGTGGGTGGCGTGGGCCGGGTCGGTGGGCGCGGTGGTCGCCAGCGACGAGTGTTACGCGGCTTTGGCCTGGGCCGATCCTTGGGCGTCCGATGGCGTGCCCTCGCTCCTGGACGGACGGGTCGGCGGGGGGTCGTTGGCCGGGCGGTTGGCCCTGTACTCGCTGTCGAAGCAGTCCAACGCGGCCGGCTATCGGGCGGCTTGGGTGGCCGGGGACCCGGCGTTGATCGGTCGGTTGGCGGCGTTGCGCAAGCATATGGGCATGATGATGCCGGGGCCGGTCCAGGCCGCCATGGCGGCTGCGCTGGGCGACGCCGGGGCGGTGGCCCGCCAGCGCCAGGTTTACGGGCGCCGCCGGAGAATTCTGTTGGAGGCCCTGGACCAGGCCGGCTATGTGGTGGAGGGCTCGGGCGCGGGGCTGTACCTCTGGTTCACCACCCCGGACCGGCAAGACTGCTGGCGGACGGTGGCCGACTTGGCCTCGCTCGGCATCTTGGTGGCGCCGGGCGCGTTCTACGGCCAGGCCGGGCGGGCGTTCGTCCGGATGGCCCTGACCGGCAGCGATCAGGCGGTGGCCGAGGCGGCGGCGCGGCTGGCCGGTGCCTGAGCCGGGCACCGGGTGTCCCAAACCGGGACGGTTGGCGCAGGGCACCGGGTGTGCCGAACGGGTGTCCTGGGCTCACAGGTGTGGGTTGACCACGGACTTGATCACCCCGGGTTGGGTGGTCGAGGCGAGGGCCTCGGCGGTTTGGGACAGGGGGTAGTGGTTGGTCACCAGGCCGTCGAGGTCCACGGCGCCGCGTTCGACCAGGCCGATGGCGGTGGGCCAGGTGTTGTTGTAGCGGAAGATGCCGGTGAGCCAGATCTCGTTGTTTTGAATCACCGGGATTGGCAGCGGCACCTCGGTGTCGCCCATGCCGACGATGACGACGGAGCCGCCAGGGCGGACGTTGCGCAGCCCGGAAACCACGGCCGACGAGGCGCCGGAGGCGTCGAAGAAGGCGTCCACGCCCAGCCCGAGCCCGGCGACGTCGACGTCGAACGGGTCGATCACGGCGGTCGCGCCGAATCTGGCGGCGATCTGGCGGCGCTCGGCCGAGGGGTCGGAGATGATGACCTCGGCCGCGCCGTAAGCCCGCGCGACCTGGGCGCAGAGCAAGCCGATCGGCCCGCCGCCGGCGATCAGCACCCGGTCGCCCACGGTCAGCCGGGCCTTGCGGGCGGTGGCGATGGCCACCGACAGGGGCTCCATCAGACCGGCCGCGTCGTCGGAGACCGCCTCGGAGACCGCGAAGGCGAAGTGGGACTGGATGGTCTGGTACTCCTGGAAAGCGCCGTCGGTGCCGGGCACGGCGTAGAACCGCATCGCCGGGTCGAGGTTGTACTCGCCGCGCAGCGTCTCGGCCGAGCTCGTGGACGGATGCTGGGGCTCGATCGAGACCCGCTGGCCGACCCGCCCCGGGTCGACGTCCGAACCGACGGCGACGATCTCCCCGCCGGATTCGTGGCCCAGCACCAAGGGCTCGTCAACCGTCCAGTCCCCGAGCTTGCCATCCTTGTAGAAGTGCACGTCGGAGCCGCACACGCCGACGCTCTTGATCTTGACAAGGACCTCGTCCGGCGCCGGCGCCGGGGTTGGGCGTTCCTCCAGTCGGATGTCCAGCGGGCCGTGGAGGACGGCGGCGCGCATGGTCTGAGGGATTGATTGGCTCATGACGGCTCCTTACTGGTCGTGCTGGTTGGTTTCGGCTGGGCGACCGTCGCAGCGGCCCGGGCGCGGCCAGGTCCGGCGCGGGCCGCGCCGATCCCGGCCGCCGCCCCCGCCGGGCGGCAGCCCGAAAGCTCGCTCAGAATCTTCCCGAAAGCCTGCGGATCGTGGGCGGACCGGCCCAGGAAAAGGCCGTCGACCTGGGCGCCGAGGCGGGCCAGCAGGCCGGGTCCGGCGCTGCCGCCGTAGACCACCAGCGACCGGCCGCCCGGCCGGCGCCGGGCCAGCCAGTCCCGCAAGGCCGCGCAGACCTGGGCGATGTGCGCCACCGAGGCCGGACGGTCGGCGCCGATCGCCCAGACCGGCTCATAGGCCACCACCAGCGGCCGTGGGCCGTGCTCGGGTCCGACTTGTCCGAGCGTCGCCTCCAACTGCCGCAGGCAGTAGGCCCCGGCCGCCTCGGCCGAGCCCTCGACCGGCTCGCCGACGCACAGCAGCGGGGTCAGCCGGTGGCGGAAGGCGGACGCCAGTTTGCCCTGGATTTCGACGTCGCCCTCGGCGAACAACCGCCGCCGCTCGGCGTGCCCGATCTCCACATAGGCGCAGCCGACCTGCGCCAGGGCGGCGGCCGGGACCTCGCCGGTGAAAGCGCCGCGCTCGTGGCTGGCCAGGTTCTGGGCGCCCAGGCGCACCGATCCGCCGGCGAAAACCCTGGCCAGCGCCTCCAACGAGGCGAAGCCGGGGAACACCACCACTTGCACTTCCTCCAGCCGGTCGGCCTGGTCCGCGACGATGGCTGCCACTCGGCCCGCCCAGTCCAGCGTCTGCCGGTGGTCGAAGTACATCTTCAAGCTCACGCCCAGGAACCGCCCCCGCGGCCCGCTTCCGCAAGTCATCGATTCACCCACGCCAATGCCCTCGCCACCACGCTCGCCACCACGCCCGCCAATGCCTTCGCCAACGCCCGCCCGAACCGATCCGTCAGCCCGCCAGCGCCGCGCCCACGGCCTCGATGATCGAGGCCATTGAGACGGCCCCCGGATCGGGCGTGCCGAGCGACTTCTCGGCGTGCGGCCGCGCCCGCCCGGTCTTCGGCAACAGATCGGCGGTGTCCTCGGCGGCGCGGGCGGCGACTTCGGCGGCGGCCCGCCAGGCGGTCGCCAGGTCGCGGCCCTGGACCTGGGCGGCCAGCGCCTCGGCGAACGGCGCCAGCGCGTCGACCAGGGTTTTGTCGCCCACCTGGGCCTTGCCGAAACTGGTGACGGCGGCGCTGGCCGCGGCGACGGCATCGGACACGTCCTGGGCGGTGGGGGCGTCCTGATCGCCCAAGGCGGCGCCGATAGTCCGCAAGATCAGCCCCCAGATGGCGCCGGAGGTCCCGCCGGCCCGGTCAGCCCACGCCTCCCCGGCCGCCACCAGCAGTGTCCCGGCGCCGGACCCGGCCGCCAGGGCCGTCGTCGCCGCCGAGCGGGCGGCCGTCGCGCCCCGCCGCATCCCGATGCCGTGGTCGCCGTCGCCGGCGATGGCGTCGAGCGCGCCCAGGGCCTCGGCGGTGGCGTCGATCCGCTCGGCGGCCGCCGCGATGGCCCGGGCGGCGACGTTGGCGGCGGCTTGGGATTGGGCGCTGGCCTGGGCGGACGCGCGCCCGGCGGCGGCGGACGCCGGCGCGGCGCGGCGCGGCCCCGGCCGAGCGGCCGCGCCTTTGCGGTAGGCCGGGGTGTCCGCCGATGCCGTCCAGGCGGCTTCCAGCTCCTCGTCCAGCCAGCAGAGGGTCAGCGAGCAGCCGGCCATGTCGAAGCTGGTGGCGATCTCGCCCACGTCGGGCTGGACGATTGTCAGCCCGGCCTGTTTGAGCAGGCGGTCGATGCTCCGGTGGAGGACGAACAGTTCCTCGTACTTGCAGCAGCCGAGCCCGTTGGTGATGACGGCGACCCGCTGGCCGGCCGGCTCTTCGATGCCCTCCGGCAGGTCCGCCAGCAGGCCTTCGACCAGCAGCCGCGCGACCTGGTCGGCCGTGCCGATGGCGTCCTCGCGCAGGCCGGGCTCGCCGTGCAGGCCCATGCCGACGGCCATCCGCCCCTTCGGCACCGAGAACAGCGGCGCGGGCGCTCCCGGCAGGGTGCAGCCGGTGAAGGCCACGCCCAGCGAACGGGTGCGCCGGTTGGCCTTGGCGGCGGCGGCCCAGACCTGGTCCAGGCCGAGGCCCAGCTCGGCGGCGTGGGCGGCGGCCTTGAAGACGCACAGGTCCCCGGCCACGCCGCGGCGCTTGAAGGCCTCGGCGGGGGCGGCGGAGGTGATGTCGTCGGTCACGGCGACGGTTCGGCAGGCGATCCCCTCGGCCCGGAGCCGGTCTTGGGCTTGGTCGAAGTTGAGCACGTCGCCGGCGTAGTTGCCGTAGCTGAGCAGGACGCCGCCGCCGGACTCGGCGGCTTTGGCGACCGAGTAGACGGCCGCCGCCGAGGGCGAGGCGAAGACATTGCCCATGGCCGCGCCGTGGGCCAGGCCGGGGCCGACCAGCCCGGCGAAGGCCGGGTAGTGGCCGCTGCCGCCGCCGATCACGACCGCGACCTGTCCCGGCTCGGCGGCGTTCGCCCTGATCACGCCGCCGGGGACGGCGATCACGCGGTCGGGGTAGGCGGCGGTGAAGCCCTCGATCAGTTGGTCCAGGAAATCGGCTGGATCGTTGTAGAGGTAGGTCATCTCAGGGTCCTTCGCGTCGGTGTCGGTTGAGTCGGGGCGTGGTTGGCGCGGCGGGCCGGGGCTGCCCAGACCCGGCCCGCCAACAGGCTATTCGCCCATCGAGAACATCCCGTACTGGTCAATGTTGTCGGGAATGATCAGCACGCAGTCCATGGCTTGCTTCTCGGTGGCGGCGCCGGTCGAACCGGTCTTCAGATAGTTGTCCAGCTGTTTGACCAGCTCGGTGGTCTCGGCCACGATCGGTTGGAGGACGGTGCCGAGCAGCTTGCCCTCTTTGATGGCGGCGACCGCGTTGGGCGAACCGTCGAAGCCCATCACGATGATGTCTTTGCCGGGGACCAGCCCGGCCTTCTCGATGGCGGCTATGGCGCCCAGGGCCATCTCGTCGTTGCCGGAGATGACGCCCTTGATCTGGCCCTTGTGGGCGGTCAGCATGGTCTCCATCTTGTCGGTGCCCTCCGAGAGCACCCAGTTGGCGGTCTCGGTCTGGAGCAGCTTCATGTCCGGGTACTGCTCCAGCACCTTGTGGTAAGAGTCGGAGCGGACCGGGGCGTTGTTGTCGGTCGGATTGCCGTACAGCTCGACGTAGGCGCCCTGGCCGCCCATCTGCTCGGCGAAGTACTGGGCGCCGAGCTCGGCCCCTTGCGCGTTGTTGGCGATGATCTGCGCCTTGGCGATGCCTTCGGCCTCGATCTCGGCGTTGATCAAGAAGACCGGCACCCCGGCGTCGGTCGCCTTCTGGACCACGCCGACGGATTCCTTGGCCCCGGCCGGGTCGAGCACTATGGCCACCGCCTTCTTCGACAGCGCGGCGTCGATCAACTCCGACTGGCGCTGGGCGTCGTTGTTGTGCGCGTTGATGTCGGTGGTGTAGCCAAGGGCCTCGAGCTCCTTTTGGGCGGTCAGCGACTCGGCGTCCCAGTACGGGTTCTCGAGCACGGTGGTGATGATGGCCACGTAGCCGCCAGCGGCGTTGGTCTGGCCGCCTGAGGGCGCGCCCGATGCCGTCGACGGGGTCGAAGTGGGGCTCGAGCAACTGGCGATCAACACGACCGCCGCAGCTCCTAGCACGGCCAGTGACTTGTGACGCATTTGATATTTCCCTTCTCTTGGTTTATTGACTGCCCGAGACCGTCTCAGGCAACTGTTAGGCTTCAGGGGCCGACGGGCGCTTGCCCGGGTCGGCCGGGGCGGCCGGGCGCCGCTTCAACCCCTGCTGAAGCTGGTCCAAGGCCACCGCCGCGATGATCACCAGGCCTTTGATGACCCGCTGCCAGAACTCCGAGACCCCGACTATGACCAGCCCGTCGGACAAGAAACCGATCACGAAGGCGCCGATCAAGGTGCCCCGGACGGTGCCGCGCCCGCCGGACAGGGCCGCGCCGCCGATCACCACCGCGGCGATGGCGTTCAGCTCGTAGCTCTCACCGGTCTGCGGGGCGGCGGCCGACAGTTCCGAGGCGATGATCAGCCCGACCACCGCCGAGGCGAAGCCGCACAGCACGTAAACCCTGGTCTCGACCTTCTTGACCGGCACGCCGGACAACTCGGCCGCGCGGGCGTTGCCGCCGACGGCGTAGAGCCAGCGGCCAAAAGGCGTCCGGCCGAGCAGGACGTAGGCGATCAGGCCGACGGCGACCATCACCCAGATGCCGGTCGGAATGCCGTGGCCAAGCCACTCCTTGGGCGGGAACTCGCCCAGGCCGATCCCCCTGAACCCCTGGTTGCCCAATTCCGGCTGGCCCGCCAACTGCGAGAACGTCTTGCCGTCCGACAGCAGCATGGCGGCGCCGCGGGCGACGTACATCATGCCCAAGGTGGCCACGAACGGCGCCACCTTGAACCGGGTCACCAGCACGCCGTTGCACCAGCCGACCAAGGTCCCAATGGCGATCGCGACCACGATCACCACCCACAGCGCCGGGTAGACGGTCACGTCCGCCCAGGACAGGTGCAAGCCTTGGAGCAGGCCGCCGGCCACCACGCCGGACAGGCCGACCGTCGAGCCGACCGACAGGTCGATCCCGCCGGTCAAGATGACCAGCAGCATGCCAAGGGCGATGATCGCGTTGATGGCCACATGCCGGGTCATCACGATGAGCGAGTCGACGGTCAGGTACTGGTCCGGCGCCAAGGCCGTGAACAGGACGATGATCAGCACCAAGGCGATCAGCGAGCGCCCCTCGATGAGCAGTTCGCCGAGGTTCGGCCGCCGCCGGGCGCGCCCGCCGGCCGGTTCAGCCGCTGTGGCGGCGGCGGCCTTGTCATTGATGGTCAGGCTCATTGGCTGTCTCCGTTCTCTGCCTCGGCCAGGACGGCGGTGTTCTCGCCGGACGCGACCATCACTTCTTCGCGGGTGGCCCGCCCGGAATCGAATTGGCGGACGATCCGCCCGCGCGACATCACGATGATGCGGTGGGAGTACTGCAAGGCCTCGCCGATCTCGCTGGTGACGTAGAGTATGCCCAGGCCGGCGGCGGCCTGCTCGGCCAGCAGGCGGAAGATCTCGGCCTTCGCGCCGACGTCGATCCCGCGCGTCGGCTCGTCCAGGATCAGCACCTTCGGCTCGGTCAGCAGGACCTTGGAGACCACCACTTTCTGCTGGTTGCCGCCGGACAGCGAGCCGATCAGGTCCTTCGCGGAGCCCATCTTGATCACCGTCTGGGCCTGGCCGCGCTTGACCCGCTGGGCCTCGGCCCGGCGCTGGAGGAAGCCGCCCTTGGTGAAGGCGCTGATCGACGCCAGCACCATGTTGCGGCCGATCGACAGCGTTTGGACCAGCCCGTCGCGCTGGCGGTGCTCTGGCCCCAGGCAAAGCCCCTGGTCGATCCGCTCCCGGATGGAAGCCCTGGTCAAGTCCCGGCCCGCCAGCGCGACCCGGCCGGAAGTCATCGGCATCCGGCCGGCGACCGCCTCGAGCAGCTCCGTCCGCCCGGCGCCCATGAGCCCGTAAACGCAGACCAGTTCCCCGGCCCGAACCCCGAGCGAGACGCCGTCGACAACGTTGCGGCCGGACGTCAGCGGATCTGGGACGACGGCATCGTGCACCGACAACAACTCTGCCCCCGTCACCCCCGGCGCCAAACGCGACGCCTCGTCAACCGCCCGTCCGGCCATCTGGCGGATCACCCACGACAGGCTGATCGCCTCGGCCGGGGCCTGGGCGACCAGCTCGCCGTCGCGGAAGACCACCGCGTGATCGGTGATGTGCAGCGCCTCCTCAAGATGGTGGGAGATGTAGACCACGGCCACGCCGTCGCCGGTCAGCTCGTTGATGACGCGGAACAGGACTTCGACCTCGGGGGCCGAGAGGGCGGAGGTCGGCTCGTCCATGATCAGGACCTTGGCCTGGTTGAGCAGCGCCCCGGCGATCTCGACGATCTGCTGCTGGCCCAGGCGCAGGTCCGCCACCAGCGCGGTCGGTTTGATGTCGCCCTCCAGCCGCCGCATCAGGTCGCCCACGATCTGGGCCTCTTTGGCGTAGTCGATCCCGCCCGCCCGGGTGCGCAGCTCGCGGCCGAGGAAGATGTTGTCGCGCACCGTCATATTCGGCGCCAGGTTCAGCTCTTGGTGGATGATGGCGACGCCCGCGTCCTCGGCCTGCCTGGTCGAGGCGAAGTGGACCTCCCGGCCGTCCAGCACCAGCTTGCCGCCCGACGCCCGCTCGACGCCGGACATGATCTTCATCAGCGTGGACTTGCCGGCGCCGTTCTCCCCGAACAAGGTGGTGACCTTGCCTTCGCGGATGTCGAAGTCGACGCCTTTGAGCGCCCGGACGCCGCCGTAGTTCTTGGTGATGCCGCGGGCGGACAGGACCACCTTGGGTTCCGCCGCTGTCGCGGTTGCCGGGGTTTCTGCGGTTTCCGGGGTTGCCGGGGTTGCCGGGGTTGCCGGGGTTTCCGCCGCCGATGCCGCCGATGCCGCCGATGCCGCCGCCACGGTTTCAGCCCTCCACCGCGATGGAGACCGGCGTGATCAGCCAGCGCCCGCCGGACTGGGCGTCCAGCAGGAAGGCGCCGACCACCGTGACGGTGCGCCCGTCCAGCGCCGCCGCGTCGACGCCGGGCAGAACTTGGGCTCGGACGACGTCGTTGAGGGCTTGGCCGGCCTGCTGGTATTCGGTCTGGTTCAAGAACATGCCGAAAGTGATCTCGCCGGTGACGTCCCGCAGGGCCGAGCCGATCACCGCCGGGCCGGTCTGGACCAGCAGTTGCGGCGCCTCCGGGAATCCTTCGACGGTCACCGGCAGCTGGCCGTTGACGGTGTTGACCTGGCCGGCGGCGCCGGTCAGAGTGACTGGGAAGGCCCAGGCGGCCCCGGCCGAGTCGCGGCCGCCGAATTGCTCCCCGGCGGCGTCTTTGTCAGCCTCGATGGCCTGGCGCAGGGCTGCGGCGGGCTGGGCCTTCTCGGTCACCGCGGCCGTGATCGCGTCGAAGTTCTGGCGGGCGAATTCCTCGGCCGAGAACTGGACGCCGGTGTAGGTCTCCAACTCGGCCGCCGAGATGAACTTGGTGTCCAGCGCCATCGCCACCACCAGCGCGATCACCGCCGCTGGGACCGCCACCAGCTTCACCCGGCGCCGCCGCGCCGCCCTCAGTTCAGACATTTCGATTGCTCCCTTGTGCGATCAACCGTCGCTGGCCGGCCGCCCGGCCTGGGCGCGGCTAGCTGCGGTTGAGACTGACTCGGCCGGACGCTCTCAGGGGAGCAGGACCCGCGACCGGGCGTCGTGCGGCCGGATTTGCAGTTTGCGACCGGATCCGGCGCGGAACATGTCGAGGGCCTTTGAGTAATCCTCGAGGGTGAAGGAATGGGAGATCATCGGCCCGGGGTTGATCGCCCCGGCCTCGAACATCTCCACCGCCCGGCCGAACGAGTTGTGCACCGCCATCGAGCCGTTGATGGTGATCTCGCCCCGGTAGACCCGGAAGGGCGAGTAGGCGGCCGTCCGGTCGGCCGGGGCGACGCCGAAGTTCTGGAAATGCCCGCCCGGCTTGACCCGCGTCAGGCCGTCCTCGACCGCCTTGATCGCGCCGGTGCAGTCGATGACAACGTCCCACTGGGCGCGCGCGGCCTGGTCGGCGCTTGTGTAAATCTTGTCGAAACCGAGTTCGGAGGCGGTTTTGAGGCGGTCGCTGTTGAGGTCCACGATTGTCACGGAGGCGGCCCCGGCGCGTGGGGCCAGTTGCGCCATGATCAGGCCCATGGTGCCCGCCCCGTAGATCAAGTAGTGCTGGCCCATCCGGCGGGGGAGCAGGTCGTAGCCCCGGATCGAGCAGGCTAGCGGCTCGATCAAGGCGGCCTGGTAGAGGTCGGTCTCGGGCCGCAGCTTGTAGCAGTTGGCCAGCGGGGCGGCGAAGAACTCCTGGCAGGCGCCGTCGGCGGCGACCACGCCCAGGCCGTTCCACTTCAGGCAGATGTTCTGCTGGCCGTTCAGGCAGAACTCGCATTCCCCGCAGGTCGTGGACGGGTTGACGGCGACATGGTCGCCCGGCCGCAGGGCGCGGACCTCGGTGCCGACCGCTACCACTTCGCCGGTCGCCTCGTGGCCGGGGACGAGCGGGTAGACGGTGCCCTCGAACTCGCCGTCGAAGACGTGGACGTCGGTGCCGCACATGCCCACCGCCGCTGGTTTGACCAGCACGTCTTTGGGGCCGACGGCCGGCTCCGGGCGGTCGATGAGGGCGAGGGCGCCCCGCCTCTCGAATACAATTGCGCGCATCGTTGCTCCTTGGAATCCTTTACTTATCACGGGGCCACGTAGCCCGATCGCGGCCGAAGGAGCCTACGATGGCCCTCCAACCAGCCAAAATGACGCTCCTGTGGTCGGCCGACCGCGGACGAGACTAACTCGCCACCCGCCCAGCAATCACATAACCGCCATCAGACTACCAGCTCTACTGTGAACTTCGCTTAGTTGGTGTTAGAAAACCATACCGACCCGGCCGCCCCCTGTCAAGCCGCCGCCGCCCACTCCCCGCCTCGCCCCGCACATGGCGCCTGGCGCCGTGGCTGAGTCTCACTCAGATTTCGGCCGGGGGGCGCGCGGCCGTGTTTTCAGGCTTTGGAATCGCCGGCCACCAGGACGTTGGTGCCGTAGCCGCGCAGCCGGGCGATGTGCTCCTCGGAGGTCCCGGCGTCCACGATCACCAGGTCGAACTCTTGGACGTGCATCAACTCGTAGAGGGCGCGCTTGGCGAACTTGGTGTGGTCCACCAGCAGGATGCGGCGGGCGGCGTTGTCGAACATGGCCCGCTTGACCTCGACCATCTCCTGATGCTGGTGGTAGCAGGCGTCATCGACTATGCCGGAACTCGACATGATGAACAGGTCGGCCTTGATGTGCCGGATCTGCGCGGCCGTGATCGGCCCCATGAAGGCGTCGCACCAGCGGTGGTAAATGCCGCCCAAGGCGACCAACGACACTCCGGCCACGTCGCGCAGCTCCGAGAGCAGCGGCATCGAATAAGTGATCACCGTCAACGGCGTGGCCTGCCCCAAAAGCGGCACCAGATGGCGGACGGTGGTCGAATCGTCCAGGAACAGAGCCTCGCCGGGTTCGACGTGGCTCATGGCGGCGCGGGCCAGCATGGTCTTCTCGGCCGATTGGCGCCCGGCCCGATAGGTCACAGAGGACTCCACCACACTGGTCGCCAGGGCGCTCGCCAAGCCGCGATCCTTGCGCAAAATGTCGCGCGCGTGCAGGTCATCGACGTCACGGTGGATTGTCATCAGCGACACGTTGAAACGGCTGGCCAGGTCTTCGAGGCGGATCGCGCCCTCACTCATGACCGCGTCCGCGATGGCTTGGCGCCGGGCCTCTTGGCGGCTTCGCCGGGTGATTGGCTGGCTGGTCATGGCGGTCCTATCGGGGTGGCGTTTAGGCGGCAGTATAGCCGCTGGCCCGCAGCCGGAGCGGGCGCGCCGGGCGGCGCGGGCGCGGCGCCGGAGCCCGCGCGTCGGCCCCGGCAATCGGCGGTCCGGGGATCATCCGCAAGCCTGGCGGCCTGGCGCGCCAGCCGCCAACCGGCCCTCGTAGGCCGAGATGACGGCCACCTTGGCGGCCGAGGCGGAGGTCGGGTCGAAGCGGTAGGTCAGCCATTCGGCCACCAGGCGGCGGGCCAACTCGATCCCCAAGACCCGCTGCCCGAGGCACAAGATCTGGGCGTTGTTGGACTTGACCAGGCGTTCGACCGAAAACGAGTCATGGGCCGCGGCGGCCCGGATGTCAGGGATCTTGTTGGCCGCGATGGCCATTCCCAACCCGGTGCCGCAGATCAGCAGCCCGCGGTCGAACTCCCCGGCCCGGATCGCCTCACCCACATTGGCCGCCACCAAACCGTAGGCGTCGTGGCCGTCCGCCGCGACCCCGAAGTCGCGCACGGCATCGACCAATGGACTGGCCTCCAGGTCGAGCTTGATCGTCTCCTTATAGCTGTACCCGGCGTCATCGGCGCCGATGCCGATACGCCAAGCCGGGAACGTTCGCGGCGTCACTTGGGATCCCCTTTCTCGGTCGGGCCGGTCCCTTGACCGGTCCCTTGACCGGCCCCTTGACCGGCCCGGCGGCCGCGCCACCGGTGCCGGGCGGCGCGCCACCGGTAAGCGCACCAGCAATATAATCACACAACTGACAGTAAGTGCAACAAAAACCATGTTACAGCCGCGCGTCCACCAGGAAACGACAGTCCCAGACACGGCCCAAGCGCCACCCCGCCGCCATCCGGCATAATTGACCAAACACTGTCTAAAAGACCGGTCACGAACCGTCCCAGGATCCTTAAGGAGGCCCATATGGCTGCCGTCGCCCAGGAATTGCCCAAAGCCCGCCTGACGATTGGCGAGAAGGCCCTCGAACTCGACACCATCGAGGCCAGCCAGGGCAATCACGGGATCGTCGTGACGCCGCTGATGAAGCAGACCGGCCTGATCGCCTTCGACCCGGGCTTCCTCAACACGTCCTGCTGCACCTCGGAGATCACCTACATCGACGGCGACAAGGGCATCTTGCGCTACCGCGGCTACCCGATCGAGCAACTGGCCGAGAAATCGACCTTCCTGGAGGTCGCCATGCTGCTGATCAGGGGCGAGCTGCCGAGCGCCCACGAGCTCGAGGCCTTCGAGAGCCGGATCGACAAGCACATGTACCTCTCGGACGACTTCAGGCAGATCTTCTCCGTCATGCCCCGGCGGGCGCACCCGATGGCCACCCTTGGCGCCGCGATCAACATGATGGCCGGCTTCTACCCAGAGTCCCTGGACCCGCTCGACCCCACCGCGGTCAACCTGGCGACGGTCCTGATGGTCGCCAAAATGCCGACCATCATCAGCTACATCTACCGGCGAGCCCAAGGCAACGCCCTGCTCTACCCCAAGCATGGGCAAAGCTATGCCGAGAACTTCGCCCGCATGACCTTCCAACTGCCGGGCGAGCGGTTCGACGCCCCGGACGTCTTCTACCGAGCGCTCGAGACGCTGCTGATCCTCCACGCCGACCACGAGCAGAACTGCTCCACGTCATCGGTCAGGCTGATCGGCTCGGCCCAGGCCAACCTCTACATGTCCGTCTCCGGCGGGGTCTCGGCCCTGTCCGGCCCGCTCCACGGCGGCGCCAACGAGGCGGTGCTGAACATGTTGCAGTACATCCGCGACAACGACATCGAGCCCAAGGACTTCATGACCCAGGTCAAGGACAAGCGCACCGACACCAAGCTGATGGGCTTCGGCCACCGCGTCTACAAGAGCTACGACCCCAGGGCGGCGATCGTGAAACAGCAAGCCGACGCCGTCCTCGAGGCCCTCGGCGTGAAGGACGAATTGCTCGACATAGCCCACGAGGTGGAGCAGGTGGCACTCTCGGACGACTACTTCATCGAGCGCTGCCTCTACCCCAACGTCGACTTCTACACCGGCATCATCTACCGCGCCATGGGTTTCCCGGCCTCCATGTTCACCCCCCTGTTCGCGCTCGGCCGCCTGCCCGGCTGGATCGCCCAATGGCGCGAGCGCATAGT
>JAIROU010000037.1 GCA_031257375.1 Bifidobacteriaceae bacterium | reverse complement strand
CCACCAAGCTCCAACGCGACATCCTCGAAGCCCTCGACATCACCGAACAGGACCTTAAGTCCTACGTCGCGCCGTGACCCGACCGCCCCGTATACAGTCAATCGCTGCGGGATTTAGGTTGTAAGCTTCTCGTGTGACCAAGAAGGCCGCGTTTGGCGCCAGTCTCCTCGCTGTCGGCCTGGGGGTCGGATGGTTGGTGTGGAGGCTGACCCGGCCGGGGTTGCGGCGCCCCCGCCGCGTCGAGCCGATCATGTCGGACCTGCTCGCCGAACACGCCGGCCGAGTTGATTACGCCGACGCCTGGGCCGCGCCCATCGCCGACGGCGAGAGTGGCAGTCCCGCCGACTGGGCGCACGCGATCGTCGCGTTCCCGCCAACCGTCGATAAGCTGATGCGGCTGCGAGACGCCCTGGTGCGCCCGTTTGGGCTGGCCACGATGATGGACCAAGACTTGCCTTACACCGGCTTCCCGCTGCTAGCCGAAGGCGAGGGCGAAGCGGTACTCGGAGCCGACGACAAGCATCTGAACTTCCGCGTCGGGGTGGACACCCACAGCGGGCAAGTCACCTTCACCACCACCGTCACTGTCAACAACAGGCTCGGCAAGGTCTACTGGGCCTTCGTGCGCTGGTGCCATCCCGTCCTCGTGGCCTACATGCTCCGCCAAGCCCGTGTCACCACGCAGTGTTAGGCAGCATCTGGGGGCGTTTGCGCAGTTGGTTGGACCCGCTGGCGGCGTGGGCGGGGCGTGCGGCGGGTTGTTCGAAGGGGGTTAGCAGTTGCGCCAGGGTGGCCGCCACGCGGGTTCGGTTGGTGGCCGAGACTGGCACCAATAGCTCTGATTGGCGTTCTACTAGGGCGGCCAGGGCGGCGAAGATGCCGGTCTGGGCTTTGACGGCCTGCTCGCAGGTGACGGCTCCAACCTTGCGGACCTGGAGGTGGCGGGTGGTTCTCTCGACCTCGGTGTGCAAGGCGGCCCCGCCGCGGGCGCCGATCACCGAGTCGCCTTCCCAGTGGCCGAACTCGGTGCGCTCCTGGCAGCCTGCGGGCCGGTGGCGGATCGACACCCTGCGGTCGATCTTGGAGGAGTGGACGCGCCGACCGGAGTGTTTGCGGCGTTTCTTGCGGCCTCTGGGGAAGTATTCCCACAGGCGGCGGTGCTTCTGGGCGGGCGAGTAGATCCAGGCGTACAAGGTCTCCGGGCTGACCTGCTTGGACGGGTCGCCCGCGTGATCGCGGGCCAGCCGTCCCGAGATCGACTGCGGCGTCCAGCCCTTCCCGAGGGCCTTGACCACGTAGTCGACCTGCCCCGCGATCCCGCGCATAGACACGCCCGCGTCGATGTGCTTCTCAATCTGGACACGCTCATCCAAAGACAAGTGTGTGTAATGTGCTGCCAAGGAAGTGCAACCCCTCTGTCGATGTGATCTTGAACAACCACAACCGTAGGGGTGTTGCACTTCCGTTCAGAACTCGGGGCCGGGACCGAGCAAGTGTCGCGGGTGTACTCTGGCGATGTCGCCAGGCTCGGCCCGTCGCCGGTCGGCAGACCTCATGCAGGCACACGGATCGAAAGGCCCGCCCAATCGTGTTTGACCCCAGCCAAGGCGAGTCTGCCGCGGCCCAACTGTTGTCCGACCCGAATCTTGACCCGGCTGATCTTGCCCTGATCGCGGGGACCTTCCCTTCCCTCGCGGCGCAAGTGGCCGCTCACCCGGCCCTTTACGAGGGGCTGGAGGATTGGCTGGCGTCATTGGGGCGCCCAGACGTCAACGCCGTGCTGGCGAGCCGTCGCGGCCCGCCCTGGCAATCGCCCGGGTCAGCGTCCGCGTACGCGACTGCCCCGGCCGTACCGGTCGCACTGTCCGCGCCGCCCGGCGCATGGGCAGACTCGGCGCCTGGCGTGCCATTCGGCCCTCGGCCGGGAGGCCAGCCCCCGATCTTTGGAGTGAAACGCCGCAAGGGACGAAGGGGGCTCGTGATCGGCGCTGTGGGGACCTTTGCGGCCCTGGCCGTGGCGGCTGCGGCGGTCTGGTGGGTGGTTCCCGGGCTGAGGGGATCGAAGGATGAGGGGCCAGAACGGCCGCCTGGCGCCGTCGGCAGTGAGGATCCCACGGACAGCGGATCTGAGCGGGCTCGCGACCCAGACGCCGGGACCACGGCCGCCCTGTTCACAAGGGCTTTCGGCGGCGGCCGCAACGACTGGTTCAACGCAGCGGCGGTAACGCTTGACGGAGACTACGTCGCAGCTGGCCAGACCTACTCGGATGACGGAGACTTCCCACCTCGGCACGGGGACGTCGACGCGCTGCTGGCGCGATTCGACGCGGGCGGCGATCAGCTCTGGGCCAAGACTCTTGGCGGCAGTTCTGCCGATGCCTTCAACACGCTGATGGCAACGGCCGACGGAGGCTTCATCGCCGCCGGTTACACCTATTCGGATGACGGGGACTTCCCACGCAGTCGGGGCGAGGAGGACGCGGTCGTGGCCCGGTTCGACGCCACCGGCGAGATGGAGTGGGCGAAAACGTTAGGCGGCGAGGGTCCCGACATGTTCAATGCACTGGCAGAGACTGAGGACGGCGGCTTCATCGCCGTCGGCGAGACGCATTCATTCAGTGGCGATTTCCCCCCCAGCAAGAACGCCGGAGACGCGCTACTGGCACGCTTCGACCCGACCGGTGAACTGCTGTGGGCCAAGACTCTTGGCGGTAACGACTTCGACAGCTTGTCCGCGGTCGCCATGACTGCGGACGGCGGCTACATGACCGCCGGTGCAACCCTGTCAGTCGACGGGGACTTCCCGGTCACGGAAGACGTCGGCTACGCTCTGTTGGCCCGGTTCGACGCGACCGGTGAGATGCTTTGGGCCGAGACTCTTGGCGGCAGCGACGTCGATACCTTGTCCGGATTAGTTGTGACTGCGGATGGGGGATGCGTCGCAGTTGGTATGACCAGTTCGGTCGATGGCGACTTTCCCGCCGCCGAAGGCGGCACAGACGCGCTGGTGGCGGGCTTCGACGCGGCCGGCGAGCGGCTGTGGGCCAAGACTCTCGGGGGCACTGGGCCGGATGGGTTCGCCAGCCTGGCGGCTATCGCGGACGGCGGCTATATCGTGGTTGGACAGACCGCCTCGCAAGACGGAGATTTCGCAGCCAGCCGCGGCGGTGGGGACGCGGTGCTAGCCAAGCTGACCGAGGCTGGGGAGATGCTGTGGTCGAAGACCCTCGGGGGCACCTCCGTGGATGGCTTCAGCGCGGTGGCGGTCACGGCTGACGGCGGATACCTCGCCGCCGGATTGACCAACTCGGATGACGGCGATTTTCCACGCACCGGAGGCGAAGTGGGATTCGAGGCGACAGCGACGGACGCGGTATTGGCGCGTTTTGGCCCGGATGGGGAGTTGTGACGTCCATAATCGGCATGGGCGAAGGTCAACGGTAGGCCTTGGAGCGATGCTCAACCCCGATCTGGTGAAACGCGCGCCTCAGGCTTGCCAGTCAAGGCCGCCGGACGCCGATCCTGTTGGCCCTCATGTTCGGCAAATGTTCAGCGTCTCGGGTTGGGCCGGCCACCGTGGCGGGTGCCGCTGGAGCGCGCCGAAGGGGCCGCTGGTTGTCACGTCGGCGAGACGGGGCCGGAGCCTTGGCCGCCGGCGCTTAGGACGGCCCGGACGGCATCGGCGGCTCTGGGAATGTCGACGCTGACGACCTCCCACACGATCATGTAATCGACGACGTCGTAGCCGTGGGCGATCACATTGCGGGTCGCCTTCAACTCGCGCAACTCCAGTTCGGGGTGTTGGTCGGCGAACTCGGGGAAAGCCTGGTCGATCCTGGCCACGATCTCCCCCGAGCGGACCAGCAGGGCCTCGGCGGCGTAACGCAGGAACTCGTCGCCGTCAAACGCTGCCCGGCCGAGCCCCGCCAGCCGTCCGATCCGGTCGGCGTGGGTCAGAAAATCCCCAAGATAGAGGCCGAGTTTGTCTCCGTCATCGCTCACAGCGGCACCGCCTCGTCCAGCGCCTCGGCGTAGCCGCCTTTCAAAGCTCGGTCTGAGACCACGTCGACGCGGATGCCAAGCAGGGCCGCGAGTTCATCCGCCAGTCCCAAGAACCCGAGTGCCGCCCCGACCGGGACGGACACCATCAAGTCGAGGTCACCGCCGGGGGCGTCCGCCCCGCGCGCCACCGACCCGAAAACACGCGGATTCGCCAAGCCCCGGGCGCGCACAGCCGCCACGACCGCTTCCCGCCGCTCGGCCAAGACCTGCGACGGCCGGACGGCGCCTGGCGTCACCGCGCCAACCGGCATAGCCTTCCCCTTCCTCCAACGTCATGACCCGCAACCGGTGGGCCCGCAGACCCTGGAAGCAGCCTACCGCCAGAGCCCGGCGCGGCGGGGCGACGCGAAGGCACCGACTTCCACGAACCTTCGCCGCCGGCCCGGCAGCCGGTGAACACGGCCAGGGAAGTGCCGAGCAACCCCGGCCGCCCTCGCGGCGGGAGCCGGGGCCCGGCCGCGCCGCGTTTCGCCGCTTTCCGGGTTTGGGCGCCTTGGCGCACTTTCCGCGTGTCATTGGCCCAGCCTGGCGTCCGATGCCGTCCACACGGCGTTGGGGCGCCTGGCTGGGGTCTTCCGAACCAGGCCGGCGCCGCGGGTTTCCGGCATCGGCTGGCACGAGGGAAGGGACACCGACCGATGGGACAAGCACCGCGCCGCCCGGTGTGCAACCCGCCCGCGACGAGCCGACGCCCGCCTGACAGGCGATGACGCCTGACCGTCTGTCAGCGAATCAGCCGCGCCTCCGGCGAGACTCGACCCCATTCCCGATCAGCCGTCAAGACAGTCGCCCCCAGGCGGGAGGCGACCGCTAGGCACAGCCGGCCGGCCAGAGACAACTGCGGATGGCGCGTCCACAGCCGGCCCGCCTCGACCGCGTCTGCGCGCTCGACTGGGACCAACTCCAGCCCCCGTCCAAACAGCGCATCCGCCGCGTCCCAGTCGCCGCCCCCGGCCATCACCTTGGCCGCCACCTCCGCCCAGTTGACCACCACGCAGCTCGGCGAGTCTTCCCCACCGAATACGGCGGCCACCTGCTCCGCGCCCGGCTCGTCCCACAAGAACGCCAGAATCGCCGACGAGTCCAGCAGAACGCTCATGGCTTCGCCGACTGGTGCGTGGCGGCAGTCGCGCTGGTCACGGGCCGAGCAAGGCTAGTGGCACAACGCCGATGCCGTCTTGGCGGCGGTAGGCCGCAGGTCCGGTGTTCAGGATGACCGCGTCGGCTAGCTGGTCGCCCAGTTTGGCGCTCAGCCACTTGAGGTGGGCCACATCATGCGAATCCGGGACAGGGCTCAGTTTGACCTCGATCGCGAGCGGACGGCCATCGGGGCGGGTCAGGATCAGGTCCACCTCGTGCTCGCCGCGCGCCGTGCGCAAGTGTGCCGCCGTCAGTTCCAACGGGCCGCCCAACACCAGGCAAGTCAGAACGGCCAGATGCTCAAACAGCGCGCCCGCCAGGAAGCGATGACGCCGGGAGCGCATGGCGCTTGGATCCGGCGCGCCGATGAGGCTGGCGGCGTCCAACCCGACCAGGCGCGCCGCCAGGGCCGGATCGGCTAGGAAGTGCTTGGGCGACTGGGCCAACACCCCCAGCGAGAGGCCAGCCCCTCCCCAGGCTGGGAGCTGGTCTATCAGCCAAAGCCTGGCCAGGACATCACGGTAGGCCAGGGTTGTGGACCTGGCGGGCTTGTTGGCCAGTCCGGGCGTGGCCGCCGCGGTGATTTCCTCGTAGCTCGCGGTGGTCGCAGTGGCCGCTGCGAAGGCGGTGAGCCAAGCCCGCAACGCCTCGGGGCGCCTGACCACGTGACCCAATTCGCTGAAATCGTGCTCCACGGCCTGCGCGATATATCCGTCGATCATGCGGGATGCGCCGCGAACGTCCCATTTGCGGACACCGGGGAACCCGGAGCGGACGATCTCTTCCGCGTAGGTGGTCAAGCCAACGTCCGTGGTGCCAACAAGCGAAGGCTTGGCGCCGCTGGCGAGCTGGGCCAGGGATACCGAAGGCACGCCCACGCCACGCTCATGGAAACCCATGGGCCGCATGCGCAGGCGAACTATGCGGCCAGCGCCGGAGTGCGTCGGAGCCGAGGGCTTGGCGGAACCCGTCAGTATGAAGGACCCCGGCGCGGCGCCTTCGTCGACCAGGCGGCGCACCATGTCCCAGGTCGGGGGATGGCGCTGCCATTCGTCGATTAGCGCAGGGCGCGGCGAGTCCCGCAGCAAACGCGGGTTCGCCCGCAGCAGCTCGACCTGTTCTGCCCGGTCCATGGCCAGGGTCGATGCCGCCACACGGGAGGCGGTCGCAGTCTTGCCCACCCCCTTGGCGCCGTGTAGCGCCACGGCCGGCAAACTGGATAGCTCAGCTGCGAGTTCACCGTCAGCGGTCCTCGGCCAATAGTCCACACCCACTAGACTACAGATTCGCGGCCTCAAACACTACATATCTGCAATATCAAACGCTACAGATCTTCGTTCGCTGTCGCACCGCAGGCAACGCCTGGTTGCACTAGTGGGCTGTCGCACCTTGAAGTGGCGGTTCGCGCGGTTTCGGGCGTGGCGGCTGGCAAGGCGGAGCGCGGGCCGCGCGAAGCCCCACTTTAGGGTGCGACAGTCCACTTGGTTTCCGCGCACGCTCTAACGCGGATTTCCGCGCAGGGGGTCTTGGGTCGGGGTTGATGGGGCGGTAAGCCGCTGACCTGCGGCGACACTGACAGGTGCGCCCCAGCCACCCCCATGCCCTGGCTCAACGGCAGAACCATCAACTACCAACTCGACTAACACCTGCCGGGTTAACTTTCGCGTTAGCGGGGCGAGTGGGCGGCGGCTTGCTCGAAGGGGGTCAGCAGTTGCGCCAGGGTTGCGGCCAGGCGCGTCCGATTGGTGGCCGAAACCGGTGCCAACAAGTCCGATTGGCGCTCGACGAGGGCGGCCAGGGCGGCATCGACCCGCTCGCGGCCGGCGGCGGTCAGGCGGACTCGGACAACCCGGCCGTCGTTCGGATCCTCGCGGCGTTCGATCAGCCCGGCCGCCTCGATCCGGTTGAGGCGATTGGTCATGGCGCCGGTCGAGAGCAGGATCGCGGCCGACATCTGGCCCGGCGTCAACTCGTAGGGCTGGCCGGAGCGGCGCAACTCGGCCAGCACGTCGAACTCCCAGCTTTGCAGGCCGTGGCGTTCGAAGGCCTCGCCGCGAACCTGGTCCAGGTATTTCGCCAAGCGCGTCACGCGACTGAAGACCTCCAGCGACGAGACGTCCAGGTCTGGCCGCTCGCGGCCCCAAGCCTCCACCACCTGGCCGGTGGCGTCCTGGCGATGGCGAGACGGCGAAGTCATGGGCTCCACCCTAGCCGAGGATCGCTCCACGTCGAGAGTCCTTGGTCTTCAGGCCTCAGAGTCTGGCGGGCAATCCGCCAGCCAGCCCCGGCGCCCGCTTCAGCCGCGGGCCAGGCGGGGCGTCCGCTCCATGCCGCGCAGGCCGTTCCAGCCCAGGTTGGTCAAGTGCGCCGCCACCATGGCCTTGTCCGGGTGTCTGGCCTCGAGCCACCATTGGCCGGTGAAAGCGATCATCCCGACCAGCATTTGGGCGTACAGCGGGGCCGTGCCTGGATCGAGGTCGTGGTCCTCGAACTCGACCGCCAGCAGGGCCTCGACGGTTCGCGCCATGTCGCCCAGCATCGATGAGAAAGGTCCCGTCGCCTGGGCCACCGGCGAGTCGCGGACCAGGATCCTAAAGCCGTCCTCGTTCTGCTCGATGTAATCAAGCAGGGCCAACGCCGTCCGCTCGACGATCCGCTTGGGATGGTCCTTGACGTTGAGCGCGGCGGTCAAGCGGTTCGACAACTCTTGCACCTCGCGGTCAACGACCACCGCGTAAAGACCCTCTTTGCCGCCGAAATGCTCGTAGACCACCGGCTTTGAGACCTCCGCGCGGGCGGCGATCTCCTCGACGCTGGCCGGTTCGAAGCCCCTTTCCGCGAAGACGCTGCGGGCCACCGCCACCAGTTGCTCGCGCCGCTCCCGGCCGGTCATGCGCGGACGAGGGGATTGTTTGCCGCGTGCTGCCACGACCTCCATTTTGCCAGGACCACGGTCCCAGGCGCCAGATGGCGATCGACCCAGCTTCCTGCCGCCGGACCGCCCGGCCTGCTGTGACCGCCGGGGCTGGGCGCACGGCATCGGCGGCTTGGCCGTTGGGCGCCAAACCCGGCCCAGCCGTTGGTGGCGTATCCTCGTTCCGGCGCGAGCCCTCACCGCGCCACCCTGCCCCGAAAGGATAGGCCATGGCCGAGCGACCCCTGCGGGTCCTGATCTACGGCTCATGCGTCTCGCGCGACGCCTTCGAGTTGTTCGAGCCGGATGACGGGGTGGAACTGGTCGAGTACGTCGCCCGCTCCTCAATCGTCAGCGCCATGTCGAAAAGGCCGTTCAGCGGGGTCGACACAACCGCCATCGCCTCGCAATTCCGCCGCCGCATGGTCGCCTGGGACCTCGAGTCCACCAAGCTGAAAGAACTGGTCGCGGCCGGCGGCTACGACATCTTGCTGCTGGACGTGATCGATGAGCGGTACGGGTTGTACCAGCGGGATTCGGAGACCTTCGCCACCCGCTCGTCGGAGTTCGGGGAGACTGGGTTCGCCAAGACCACCACCGAGCGCGCGATCGCGCCCCACACGGCCGAACGCTTGCGGCTGTGGCGGCGCGGCTGGCGGCGTTTGCGGCGGCGCTTGAAGCGGGCGGGCAAGCTCCAGGCGGTGCGTCTGAACAAGGTCTTTTGGGCCACCAAGTTGTCCAGCGGGGCCGACCACCCCTCGGTGGCGGCCAATCCGACCGCGCACGACCTGGTCAACGGCATGATCGGGCAGATGTACCGGCGGATCGAGCGCGACCTCGGGCCGGATCAGGTTTACCGCTACCCGGCTTCGGATCTGGTGGCGGACGTCGATCACAAATGGGGCGCGGCGCCCTTCCACTACCCGCCCAGTTACAACCAGCGCCTCAAGGCCTACCTCCTGGCCGAGCGCGAGCGCGTGTGTGGCTCCGCCCCCAGGACTCGAACCTAGACTAAGGGCACCAAAAACCCCTGTGCTGCCGATTACACCAAGGCGGAAAGCCTTACTAGTCTGCCACGACTCCGGCTGGCGGCCGAACCCGCGGGCGACAGTCGCCGGAGCGCGGTCGAGTGCCCGCGCGGGGCTCGGCCGGGCGCGGCTGGGCTCGGCCGCGGGGCGGCCAGGCGGGGCTCGGCCGGGCGCGAAATGCGACTTTGGCGTCGATCTGCCCCGGGCGGGGGCGGCCAGGCGGGGCAGATCGTTCGCAAACCCGCAATTCGGACCCGGGGGAAGGCTCGGTGCCTGATTGCCCCCAGGGGCAGAGCGTTGTTGGAGTCGCCCGACGCGGCCGTGGGCGCGGCCGGGCCGGTCTTGCCCCTGCCCGCGCCCGAACCCGCGCCCGAACCCGCGCCGAACCCGCGCCCGGCCGCGGTCGCTTCCGCGCGCCACTAAGCTGTAACCGTCAACCCCCGCTGCTGCTGAAGCGTTGGAGAGCCATTACATGACAAAGCCCGCCGTGATCATCCTTGCCGCCGGCGAAGGCACCCGCATGAAGTCCACCACACCCAAAGTGCTGCACCAGGCGGCCGGGCGCAGCCTGCTGGCCTATGCCGTGGAGGCGGCCCAGGGCCTGGAGCCCGGGCGGTTGGCGGTGGTGGTCCGGCACGGCCGGGATTTGGTGGCGGCCGAGGCCCTGCGCCTGGCGCCCGACGCCCTGATCGTGGACCAGGACCAGATTCCGGGCACCGGCCGGGCCGTCCAGTGCGCCTTGGCCGCCTTAGACGCGGTGCCCGATGCCGCCGACCCGGCTCCCAGCCCGCCGCCCGCCGGTCAGGTGGCTGGGTCGGGCGCTCCCGCCGGGCCGGGCGGGGGCTGGCCGGGCGGGGACTGGCCGGGCGGGGTGGGGCCGGGCCGGACGGCATCGGGCCGAGGCGGGCAGATCGTGGTGATGAGCGGCGACGCCCCGCTGGTCGACGCCGACACGCTGAAAGCCTTGGTCCAAGAACACAATCAGGCCGGGAACGGCCTGACCCTGCTGACCGCGCTGGTGCCCGAGCCGTTCGGCTACGGTCGGATCGTCCGGGATCAGACCGGCCGGGTCGCCCGGGTTGTCGAGGAGCGCGACGCCACGCCCGAGCAGGCCGCGATCGGCGAGGTCAACGCCTCGATTTACGTCTTCGAGGCCGATGTGCTGCGCTCCGGGCTGGCCGGATTGGGGTCCGACAACGACCCAGGCGAGGTCTATCTGACCGATGTGGTGGCGGACGCCCGCGCCGCCGGGCGGCTGGTTGGCGCCGTCGTCAGCCCGGACCCGACCGTCGTCGAAGGCGTCAACGACCGCGCCCAACTGGCGCGGGCGTCCGCCCGGATCAACCGGCGGCGGGTCGACCAGGCGATGATCGACGGCGTGACCGTGATCGACCCGGCCTCGACTTGGATCGGCCCGGACGTGCGCTTGGAGCCCGATGTGACGCTCCTGCCGGGCACCACCCTGGCGGGGAGGACGAGCGTGGCCGGCGGCGGCGTCATCGGACCTTTCACCACCTTGACCGACACGCGGGTCGGGGCGGGCGCGACCGTGGACCGGACGGTCGCCAACGGGGCCGAGATCGGAGCCGGGGCGAGCGTCGGGCCGTTCACCCATCTGCGGGCCGGGACCGCGCTGGGCGGGCGGGCCAAGGCTGGCTCGTTCACCGAGTTGAAGGCGGCCCAGGTGGGCGAGGCGGCCAAAGTGCCGCACCTGGCCTACGTCGGGGACGCGCAGGTCGGGGCCGGGGCGAACGTCGGGGCGGGGACGATTTTCGCCAACTATGACGGAGTCACGAAGTCGAAATGCGTCATCGGGCCGGCCGTCCGGATCGGGTCTAACAACGTCATAGTCGCCCCCGTCGAGATGGGCGCGGGGGCCTACTCCGGGGCGGGCGCGGTTGTGCGGGGGGACGTGCCGCCGGGCTCGTTGGCGGTCAGCGCCGGGTCGCAGCGGGTGATCGACGGCTGGACTCTGCGCAAGCGGCCCGGCTCCGACTCGGCGCTGGCCGCCGAGCGGGCGCTGGGCGGCCCGGCGGGGGACGGCGCGACCGCGGGCGGCGCGGCCACCAACTTGGATAACTGAATCAACCACCGACCAGAAGGGGCACGGCCTTGGCTAGCGGAATCATCAGCCACGATACGGAAAAGAGGATGGTCCTGGTGTCCGGGCGGGCGCATCCGGAACTGGCCGAGGCGGTGGCCAAAGAACTGAACTGCGAACTGGTGCCGACATCGGCCTACGACTTCGCCAACGGCGAGATCTACGTCCGCTTCTCCGAATCCGTGCGCGGCGCCTTCGCCTTTTGTTTGCAATCGCACACCGCGCCGATCAACCAGTGGATCATGGAGCACCTGATCATGTGCGACGCCCTGAAGCGGGCGTCGGCCAAGTCGATCACCGCGATCGCCCCGTTCTACGGCTACGCCCGCCAGGACAAGAAGCACCGCGGCCGCGAGCCGATCTCGGCCCGGCTGGTGGCAGACCTGTTCGAGACCGCCGGGGCCGACCGGTTGATGGCTGTGGACCTGCACACCGCCCAAATCCAGGGGTTCTTCAACGGGCCGGTCGACCACCTGTGGGCGCTGCCGATCCTGACCAATTACGTGCGCACGCGGGTCGACCGCTCGCGCCTGACCATTGTCTCGCCGGACGCCGGGCGGGTCCGCCTGGCCGACCTGTGGTCGGACCGCCTGGGCGCGCCGCTGGCGATCATCCACAAGCGGCGCAATCCCGAGGTCGCCAACCAGGTCAAGGTGCATGAGTTGGTGGGCGAGGTCGAGGGTCGGGCCTGCGTGATCGTGGACGACATGATCGACACCGCCGGCACCATTGTCCAGGCCGCCGACGCCCTGCTCCAGAACGGCGCCGCCCAGGTGATCGTGGCCGCCACCCATGCGGTCTTGTCCGGCCCGGCCGTCGAGCGCCTGAAGAACTCGTTCATCTCCGAGATCGTCGTCACCGACACCTTGCCGATCGAGGAGGACAAGCGCTTCGACCAGCTGACGGTCCTGTCGATCGCCCCGCTGATCGCCCGCGCCATCCGCGAGGTCTTCGACGACGGCTCGGTGACGTCCCTGTTCGACGGCAACAGTTAGGGCTTCGCCCAAGCCCTTCGCCCCTGTGCCGTCTGGCCAGCGTGCCCGCGTTGGCCGGGCCGGTCCCGGACCCGGGCTGGCCGTCGCGGCGGGCGGGACGGCACAATTGGGGGGTGGGCTGGTACGAGTGGGTCGCCATCGGCGGCGGTCTGGGCGGTCTGACCGGCGGGGTCGCGGCGCTGGTGGCCTTCGTGCGGCTGCGCCGCACCCAACGAACCCTGGCCCGTTCGGCGCAGTTCCGGCGCGACAGCGGCCTGACCGAGCGGGTCGCCTTCGTGGTCAACCCGTCCAAGGGCGGCTACCCGGACTTCAAACTGGCCGCCTACGCCCTGTGCCATGAACTCGGCCTGGGCGAGCCTGTTTGGCTGGAGACCACGGTCGAGTCTCCCGGCACCGCCCAAGCGGCGGACGCCGCCGCCCGGCCGGGCGTGCGGACGGTTGTCGCGGCGGGCGGGGACGGCACCGTCCGGGCTGTGGCCCAGGGGCTGTCCGGCGTCGGCGTGCCGATGGGCATTGTGCCGCTGGGCACCGCCAACCTGCTGGCCCGCAACCTCAAACTGCCGCTGATGTCGAGCCGAGACGCCCTCGAGGTGGCCCTGACCGGGCGCCGCCGGCAGATCGACGTCGGCCGCCTCACGGCCTGGGACCAAGATGGCGAGATCGTCATCGACCGCGAGGCCTTCCTGGTCATCTCCGGACTCGGCTTCGACGCCGCCATGGTCTCAGACGCGGCCTCTGACCTGAAACGCCGCTTGGGCTGGCCGGCCTATTTCATCTCCGGCTTCAACCACCTGGCGGACAAGGCCATCCGGGTGCGCCTGCACACCGTTGACGGGGTCCGGCCGGTCCTGGCCCGCTCGGTCATGTTCGGCAACTGCGGCCTGCTGCCCGCCCGCCTCAACCTGGTGCCCGATGCCGACCTGGCCGATGGCAACCTCGACCTCGCCATGGTCGAGACCCGCCACGGCCTGGTCGGCTGGGCGGCGTTGGCCTTCCAGGTCCTATTGCACTCGGTCGGCATCCGCTTCACCCCGGCCTGGGCCTCTGGCCGCCTGGTCTACCTCCAGGCCAAGTCGTTCCAGGTGACCTGCGAGTCGGATCAGTTGATCCAAATCGACGGCGAGTTGGTCGGCCGCGCCAGCCGCCTCGACGCCTGGGTCGACCACCTGGCCCTATGCGTCCGGGTGGCCCGCTGACCATCGCCCGGCGCCCACGGCGCCGGTGGCCGGGTGAGCCCGGGCCGGCCCCGAGCCCTTGGTCTGCTGGCGCTCATTTTCCCGCCCGATGCCGTCCACTGTCTCCCAGCCTCCGTTCCGCCCGCCATCCCGGGGAGCGGTACCACCAAGTTGACTGAGCAGGGCGGATCTAAGAGGACCTAAGAGGATCTAAGAGAACCTTAGCTTGCGTTTAAACCTTGGGCGCTTGGTTGAGGATGAGTTCGGTGGCTTGGGTTGAGAGTTGGCGCATCTCGGTGATGATGGCGCGTAGGCGCCGGTCGTTGTCGATCCAGTTC
>JAIROU010000021.1 GCA_031257375.1 Bifidobacteriaceae bacterium | reverse complement strand
AGACTCAGCCACGGCGCCAGGCGCCGTGGCTGGTCCCACCCGAAAACTGAGTAGGGCTCAAACGCGGCGCCAGGCGCCGTGTTTGGGTGCACGGCTCAAGGTGCGGGCGCTGGGGGCTGGGGCGGCTACTTGTACAGGCCGTCGATCTGGTCCGCGAAGTCGCGCATGACCTTGTCGCGCTTGACTTTCAGGGACGGGGTCAGATAGCCGTTGAGCTCGGTGAAGTCGCCTTCCAGGATGACGAACTTGCGGATCGACTCGGCTCGGGAGACGGCTTGGTTGGTCCGGGCGACCGCCCGCTCCAGCGACGCCCAAACGTCCGGGTCTTTACGGGCCTGCGCCAGCGGCATCGGCGGCTTGGAGTGGTTGGCCAGCCAACCGGGCAGCATCTCCTCGTCCAAGGTGACCAAAGCCCCGACGAAAGGCTTCCCGTCGCCCACCACGACCACCTGCGAGACCAACGGATGCCCGCGCAACCGGTCCTCCAAGACGGCCGGGGCGACGTTCTTGCCCCCGGCCGTGACGATGAGTTCCTTCTTGCGCCCGGTGATGAAGATGTAGCCGTCCTCGTCCATGCGACCCATGTCACCGGTGTGGAACCAGCCGTCGCGCAGCGCCTCGGCGGTCGCGTCCGGGTTGTTGTGGTAGCGGTCGAAGACGTTGACGCCCTGCAGGAGGATTTCGCCGTCGTCGGCGATCTTGGCCGTGCAGCCGGGGAAGGGCAGGCCGACCGAGCCGATCTTTTGCCGGTTCGGGCGGTTGACCAGGATCGGAGCCGTGGTCTCGGTCAGGCCGTAACCTTCCAGCACCGTCAGGCCGATGCCCCGGTAGAAGTGGCCCAGGCGTTCGCCCAGCGGGGCGCCGCCGGAGACGGCGTACTCGGTCTGGCCGCCGATGGCCTCGCGCAGGGAGTGGTAGACCAACTTGTCCGCGATCGCGTGCTGGCGTTTGAGCAGCCAAGACGGCCCTCGCTTGGTGTCCAGCGCCCGCGAGTAGACTATGGCGACCTTGGCCGACCAGCGGAAGATCTTCAGCTTCAAGCCCGCGCCGGCCTTCTGCTCGGCGGCGTTGTAGACCTTTTCGAGGACGCGGGGGACGGCCAGCAAGAACGTCGGCTTGAACGTGCTCAGGGCCGGGACCAGGTTCTTGACGTCCGGGCAGTGGCCGATCACGGTCCGCGAGCTGATCGCGACCACTTGGATGAAGCGGGCGAAGACGTGGGCCAGGGGCAAGAAGAGCAGCGTCCGGCAGCCGAGGCGGGCTATGACCGGCACGACCGAGGTCTTGGAGGTGTCGAACTGGGTGTTGTCGGTCAGGCGGACGAAATGCCCGTGGGTCAGCTCGGTGCCCTTGGGGCGGCCGGTCGTGCCGGAGGTGTAGATGATGGTGGCCAGATCCTCGCCCACGGCCGACTGGCGCCGCCGGTCGATCTCGGCGTCCGGCACGCCGCCGCCGACCTCGGCCAGCGCGTCGATGGCCCCCTGGCTGAGCTGCCAGATCTGCTTCAGGCCGGGAACCTTGGCCTTGACGGCCTCCAAGACAAGCCCGTGGGCGGCCGTCTCCGCGAAGGCGGCGCTGACATCGGCGTCGGCGCAGATCCATTCGGCCTGCTCGACCGAGCTGGTCTCGTAGATCGGCACCGAGACGGCGGCGGCCGACCAGATGGCGTAATCCAGCACCGCCCACTGATAGGACGTGCGGGACATGATGGCGATCTTGTCGCCCGGCCGCACCCCCAGCGCGACCAGGCCTTTCGCCACCTTTCGGATGTCGGCGTCGAAACCGGCGGCGGTCACCGGCGACCAGTTGCCGTCTTCGCCCTGGACTTCGATCAGCGTCTCGTCCGGGTCTTGCGCCAGGCGCCGAAGAAACAATGTGTTGATGTTGGCGGCGGGGTCGACTTCGACGCTGGCCGACATCGTGATGGTGTTCACCCGCCCGAGTCTAGCGGCCAACTTACGCTGGCGTAGGTACGTTTGCGGGGGAGTCCTGGGACAATTGTCCCCATGGCCACTTTTCGGGACGCGGGAATTGTGCTGCGGACCCACAAACTGGCCGAGGCGGACAGGATAATCACCCTCCTGACCCGCGACCACGGCAAAATCCGGGCGGTCGCCAAGGGCGTGCGGCGCCCGAAGTCCCGCTTCGGCGGCCGCCTGGAGCCGGTCATGCACGTCGATTTGCAGCTCTACGAGGGCCGCTCGCTCGACACCGTCACCCAGGCCGTCACCCTGGCGGCCTACGCCGGGCGCCTGGCGTCCAGCTATCCGGCCTTCACCGCCGCCAACGCCGTGGTCGAGGCCGCCGACAAGCTCTCGCCGGTCGAGCACATCCCGGCCCGCGCCCTCTTCCGGCTCACCTTGGGGGCGGTCGCCGCCCTGGCCAGGGGCGGGGGAGCGGCCCCGGACCCAGCCCGCCCGCCAACGTCGCAATCCGCCGATGCCGCCGAGGCCGCCGCCGCCGTTCCGCCCGGGTCGCCCGCGTCGCCCGTTTCGGCCGAGAGACCGGACGCCGATGCCGCCCGGCCGGTCCCAGCCGCGGCCGAGCCGCCCAGCCCGGCGGCGGTGGTCGACTCGTACCTGTTGCGGGCGCTGGCCCTGTCGGGTTACGCCCCGTCTTTGAGCGGCTGCGCCCGCTGCGGCGCGCCCGGCCCGCACCGGGCCTTCTCGGCGGCGGCGGGCGGGATGGTCTGCCAGCGCT
>JAIROU010000464.1 GCA_031257375.1 Bifidobacteriaceae bacterium | reverse complement strand
CGGCGGCATCGTCACTCGGCGCGGCGGCGGCCGGGGTGTCGCCTTTGAGCGCGGCGGCGGCATCGTCACTCGGCGCGGCGGCGGCCGGGGTGTCGCCTTTGAGCGCGGCGGCGCGGGCGGCATCGTCTAAAAGGGCGGCCGGGAAGGCGGGATCGCCGTGAGGCGACCGGGCGGGGCAGAGCCGCGACCGGGCAGGCCCGCGCTGGCCAGCGATCTGGGCGAGTTGAGGGCCGCCCTGGGGCCAGGGCCGCGGACCGTCGTCATGACCATGGGCGCGATCCACCAAGGCCACCTTGACCTGGTGGCGGCGGCTGCCCGGCATCGCGCCCAGGACGGCGGCCAGGTGGTGGTGACGATCTTCGTCAACCCGCTCCAGTTCGGCCCGGGCGAGGACTTCGACGCCTATCCCAGGACCCTCCAGGCCGATCTCGAGGCGCTCGCCCCCAGCGGCGCCGACCTGGTCTACGCGCCCAGCGCCGAGGACATGTACCCGGACGGCCCCCCGCGGGCGGTGATCGACCCGGGGCCGCTGGGCCGGGTCTTCGAGGGCGCCATCCGGCCGGGCCACTTCGCCGGGGTGGCCACCGTGGTCTGCAAGCTGGCCGCCCGGACCGGCGCCACCAGGGCGGTCTTCGGCCAAAAGGACGCCCAGCAACTGGCCGTGGTCAGGCAAATGGTCGCGGACTTGGACCTGGGCTGGCAGGTCAGCGCCGTGCCGACGCGCCGGGAGGCGGACGGGTTGGCCCTGTCGAGCCGCAACCGCTACCTGACCGCCAGCCAGCGCCAGGCCGCGCTGGCCCGGCCCCGCGCCAGCGCGGCCGGGCGCCACACGGCCGCCCAACAAGCCCCGGCCAGCCAGGAGCGCCCGGCCGCCAGGCGGGCCTTGGGCCGCGGCCCGGAACCGGCCTTCCCGGACTACTTGGAGTTGGTCGACCCGGCCACCTTCGACCCAGTCGATGACCAATGGCGAGGCCGGGCCTGGCTGATCGGCGCCCTCAAAATTGGCCGGACCCGGCTGATCGACAACGCCGAGGTAGCCTTGGGGGCGTGAACCCAGCCAGCCAGCCACCCACCCAGCCAACCGGCCAAGAGCCAACCGCCCAAGAACCGCGCCTGTCAGAACAGGCCCAGGTCCGCCGGGCCAAGCGAGAGGCCATCCTGGCCCGCGGCGACCAGCCGTACCCGGCCGCATTGCCGATCACCACCACCATCGCGGCGGTGCGCGAGCGGTTCGGAGACCTCCAGAACGGCCAGGAGACAACCGAGGTGGCGGCCCTGGCGGGGCGGGTGATGTTCATCCGCAACACCGGGAAACTGTGTTTCGCGACCCTCCAGGACGGCCCCGGCAACCGGCTCCAGGCGATGATCTCCCTGGCCGAGGTCGGCCGCGAGTCGCTCGACCGCTTCAAGGCCGAAGTCGACCTGGGCGACCTTTTGTTTGTCCGCGGCCGCGTCATCTCGTCGAAACGGGGCGAATTGAGCGTGCTGGCCCTCAGTTGGATGATCGCCGCCAAGGCGCTGCGGCCTTTGCCGGTGCTGCATTCCGAATTGTCGGACGAGTCGCGGGTGCGCGACCGCCCGGCCGATCTGATAGTGCGCCCGGCGGCGCGCGAAATCGCCCGCCAGCGGGTGGCGATGGTCAGATCAATCCGGCGGACCCTGGAAGACCAGGGTTTCAGCGAAATTGAGACGCCAATTCTGCAGACGCTTCACGGCGGCGCCGCCGCCAGGCCGTTCACCACTCACATGAACGCATTCGACATCGACCTGTATATGCGGATCGCGCCGGAGCTTTTCTTGAAGCGGGCGGTGGTCGGCGGCATCGACCGGGTTTTCGAGATCGGCCGGGTCTTTCGCAACGAGGGCGTCGATTCGACGCACGCCCCGGAGTTCACTTCGGTGGAGGTTTACCAGGCCTACGGGGACTACAACACGATCGCCGACCTCACCCAGCAGATAGTGTCCGATGCCGCCGTCGCCGTCGCCGGGTCGACCACCGTCACGCTGTTGGACGGCCAGCGCTACGACCTGGGCGGCCCGTGGCCCCGGATCGACCTCTACGGCTCGCTCAGCCAGGCGGTCGGCGAGCCGATCACGCCGGACACTCCGGTCGAGCGCCTGCGCCACCTGGCCGACGCCGGGGGGGTGGCCTACGACCCGGCCCGGGCCGGCCACGGCAAACTGGTCGAGGAGCTTTTCGAGGAACTGGTCGCGGACCACCTGCACGAGCCGACTTTCGTGATGGATTTCCCAGTCGAGACCTCGCCGCTGACCCGCGACCACCGCTCCAAGCCGGGCCTGGTCGAGAAATGGGACCTCTACATCCGCGGGATCGAGACCGCCACCGGTTACTCCGAACTGGTCGACCCGGTGATCCAGCGCCGGCGGTTGGAGGATCAGGCCCGCGCGGCGGCGGACGGCGATCCAGAAGCGATGGTCCTGGACCAGGATTTCCTGGCCGCCCTGGAGTACGGCATGGCGCCGTCCGGCGGAATGGGGCTGGGCGTGGACCGTTTGCTGATGGCCCTGACCGGCGCGGGGGTTAGGGAGACAATTCTGTTCCCGTTGGTCAAATCGCAGCCCTGAGGCGAAATGCCCCCGCCCGGGCGGCCGCCTGGCGAGACCGCCCGGGGCTGCGGATAATGCGGCCGCAAATACAGGTTATGCTTTTCATGGCGTCACCGCTATGCGGCCCCCGCCGGGCGCTCGCAGAAGTTTCCCAAGAATAGGAGATTACGCAATGGCACAGCTTGTCAAAGTTTTCTTAGTCGACGATCTCGACGGCTCCGAAGGGGCCGAAACGGTCAGGTTCGGACTCGACGGCACGGCCTATGAGATCGACCTGTCGCCGGCTAACGCCGAGCGACTGCGCAAGTCCTTGGCCAAGTGGACGGAATTCGCCCGCCGCCTGCCCTCCCGCGGCCCCAAGGCCGGCCGTTCGGCGACCCGCGCGGCCAACCCCGCCCGGCGCGCCGTCAACAGCGGCGAGATGGCCAAGATCCGCACCTGGGCGCGGTCGCAGGGCCTGGAGATCTCCGACCGGGGACGCATCCCGGTTCCCATCCAAGAGTCCTATTACGCGGCCACCCGGGAGGCCTGACGTTCCATGACCCATCGGTTGGTGCTGCTTCGCCACGGCGAGAGCGAGTGGAACGCCAAGAACCTGTTCACCGGCTGGGTCGATGTGCCGCTGTCGGAGAGGGGCCGGGCCGAGGCCGTTCGCGGCGGTGAGCTGCTGACCAGCGCCGGGGTGGCGCCGGACGTGCTGCACACTTCGCTGCTGCGGCGGGCGATCGTGACGGCCGACCTGGCCCTTGACGCGGCCGACCGCCTGTGGATCCCGGTCAAGCGCTCGTGGCGGTTGAACGAGCGCCACTACGGCGCCTTGCAGGGCAAGAACAAGGCCCAAATCCGGGAGGAGTACGGCGACGACCAGTTCATGATCTGGCGGCGGTCCTACGACACGCCGCCGCCGGAGATCGAGCTCGGCTCGCAGTACTCCCAGGACGGCGACCCGCGCTACGCCGGCGCCCCGGTGGTCCGCGCCGAGGCCCTCAAGGACGTGCTCGAGCGGGCCTTGCCTTACTGGCTGGAGGCGATCGTGCCGGACTTGGCCGCCGGGCGGACGGTCATGGTGGCCGCCCACGGCAACTCGCTGCGGGCCTTGGTCAAGCATCTCGACGGGATTTCCGACGCCGCGATAGCCGGTCTGAATATCCCGACCGGTATCCCGTTGGTCTACGAGCTTGACCAAGACCTGCGGCCGGTCAAACCGGGCGGACTCTATCTTGACCCGGAGGCCGCCAAGGCCGCCATCGCCGCCGTCGCCAACCAGGGCAAGGCCTGACCGCGGTCGCCCGGCCGAAGCCCCTATAGCCCGCCTGGCCTGGAATTATGCCGATCTCGCCCGGCCTGCGGGGGTTCCGGCGTGCTAAACTTGGGCGACCGCGAGAGGGGACGAGACGGGAATTATGGCATTTGCAGTTGGTCAGACTGTGATTTATCCGCATCACGGCGCCGCGCTCATCGAGGAAATCAACACCCGCACCATCTTGGGCGAGGAGAAGGTTTACCTTAAGCTGCGCGTCGCCCAAGGGGACCTGACGATTCAGGTCCCCGTCGCCAACGTCGAGTTGGTCGGCGTGCGCGACGTGGTCGGGCGCGATGGCCTCGAGCGGGTCTTCGAGGTCCTGAGGGCCGACGTCCGCGAGGAGCCGACCAACTGGTCCCGGCGCTACAAGGCCAACATCGAGAAGATCGCCTCCGGGGACGTGATCAAGGTCTCGGAAGTGGTGCGGGACCTGTCGCGCCGCGATTCGGACCGGGGCCTGAGCGCCGGGGAGAAGCGCATGCTGTCCCGCGCCCGGCAGATCCTGGTCTCGGAGTTGGCCTTGGCCGAGGACATCCCCGAAGAGGCGGCCGAGGCCCGCCTGGACGAGATCCTGGCCGCCGCGATCGGAGGGGCCGCGATCGGGGGCGCCGCCGTCGAGGACGCCATCGCGCAGGCCGCCATCGCGGAGGTCGAGGCCGCGATCGGAGAGGCAGCGGTCGCGGAGGCGACCGCCGACGAGGACGCCGAGCCAGACCCGGAACCAGCCGCCGACGAGGACGCCGAGGCCCCGCTCGAAGCGGCCGCCGAAGCGGAATAGCTCGCGACCGTGACCTGGCGGGTCGGCCAGGGTTTCGACGCCCACCGTTTCGTCACCCAGCCCGCCGATGCCGCCGCCCAGGGTGTCGCGGCTGACGTCGCCTCCCAGCCCGCCCGCCGCCCGCTTAGCCTGGCACTGCTGGAATGGCCGGGCGAACCGGCCCTGGAGGGCCATTCCGATGGCGACGTGGCCGCTCACGCGCTGGTCGACGCCCTGGCCGGGGCGGCCGGGCTGGGCGACATCGGTCAATTGTTCGGCGCCGACCGGCCCGAGTACGCCGGCGCCCGTTCGCGGGTCTTCCTGGAGGAGACGGTGCGCCAAGTCCACCAGGCCGGTTTCGCAGTCCTCAACGCCTCTGTCCAGGTGATCGGCAACCACCCCCGCGTGGCGACCCGGCGCTGGGAGGCCGAGCGCGGCATCGGGCAAATCTTGGGCGCGCCGGTCAGCCTGAGCGCGACGACGACCGACGCGATGGGTTTCACCGGCCGGGGCGAGGGGCTGGCGGCGCTGGCGGTCTGCCTGATCGGGCGCGCGCAGTAATCTGTGCCCATGAGTCTTTCGCTGCACGATTCCGCGACCGGCCAAGTCCGGTCGTTCGAGCCGCTGACACCCGGCCGGGTCGGCATCTACCAATGCGGGGCGACCGTCCAAAGCGCGCCGCACATTGGGCATTTGCGCCCGGCGGTGGTCTTCGACATCTTGCGGCGCTGGCTCGAGCGGTCCGGCCATCAGGTGCGGTTCATCCGCAACGTGACCGACATCGACGACAAAATCTTGAACAAGGCGGCCGCCGCCGGCCAGCCCTGGTGGGCCTGGGCGGGGCACTGGGAGCGGGCCTTCACCGCCGCCTACGACGCCCTCGGCGTGCGGCCGCCGACTTACGAGCCGCGGGCGACCGGCGTGGTGCCGGACATGGTCGCCTTCATCGACCGGCTGATGGCGCGCGGGCACGCCTACGCCGGCCGGCCCGGCAACGTCTACTTCGACGTGCGCTCCTACCCGGATTACGGGTCGCTGACCCATCAACGCCTGGAGGATCTGATCTCAATCGAGGACGAGCCGGAGGCGGAGGACAAACGCGACCCCCACGATTTCGCCCTGTGGAAGGCTGTAAAGCCGTCCGAGCCGGCCGACGCCGCCTGGGACACGCCGTGGGGGCGGGGGCGGCCGGGCTGGCATCTCGAGTGCTCGACCATGGCGCTGCGCTACCTGGGGGAGACCTTCGACATCCACGGCGGCGGGATCGACCTGCGCTTCCCGCACCACGAGAACGAGCAGGCGCAATCGCGGGCGGCCGGTTACGCCTTCGCCCGCCACTGGGTCCACAACGCCTTCGTCACCCAGGCCGGGGTCAAGATGTCGAAGTCGCTGGGCAACACGCTGCTCGCCTCCGAACTGCTGAAACAGGCCCCGCCGCAGGTGGTCCGCTATGTCTTGACGGCCGCGCATTACCGCTCGACGCTGGAGTTCTCCGAATCGACGCTGCCGGAGGCGGCGGCGGCCTGGGAGCGGATAGCCGGGTTCGTGCGCCGGGCGGGCGAGCGCGTCGGCGCCGGCCAGCCGGTGGCCGAGGCGGCCCTGCCGCCGGGGTTCGCCGCCGCCATGGACGACGACCTCGGCACCACGGCCGCCCTGGCCGAGGTCCACGAGGCCGTCCGGCGCGGCAACACGGCCTTGGCCGAATACGACGACTCCCTTGCCCTGGAAGCGTTGATCGAGGTCAGAGCCATGCTGGCGGCCTTGGGCCTGGACCCGCTGGCCTCCGGCTGGATCGACTCCGCCAGCGCCTCGTCCAAAACCGAGGCGGCCCTGGCCGCCCTGGTCGAATCCCAGTTGGAGGCCCGCGCCGCCGCCCGCGCCGCCCGCGACTTCGCCGCCGCCGACTCGATCCGCGCCCGTCTGGCCGCCGCCGGCATCCAAGTCGAAGACTCCCCCGCCGGCTCAACCTGGGAACTAACCCCCCCCTAAACCCGGGGACGGTCCTTTCGTCTCAAACTTGGGGACACTCCTTCGGGCGGGGTCGGCTCGGCCTGGTCGCGCGGGGGCGGCGGCCCAACGGCCCGGCCACCCGGCTGCCCGCGGCCTCGCCGGTGCTACGGGCGGGGAAGTAAGCTAGGGGGCCATGCCTGGGAACTCGAAGCGCAGAGGCGCCGTGCGCAAGCCCGGATCGAAGAAGGGTCCGCTCAAGGGGTCGGGCGGCCAGGGGCGCAAGGCCCTGGAGGGCAAAGGACCCACGCCCAAAGCCGTCGACCGGCCATACCACCCGGCCGCCAAGCGGAAGGCGGCCGCGGTCAAGCGGAGCCAGGGCCGTCCGCCCGCGCCGGCCAAGGCCCGCCAGGCCCCGGCCGACTATGTGATCGGGCGCAACGCCGTCCTTGAGGCGCTGCGCGCCCAGGTGCCCGCCCGGCGCCTGGAGATGGCCGCCGGGATCGACTCCGACGAGCGCGTGACCGAAGCCATGAAGCTGGCCGCCGGCGCCGGCCTGGCGCTGGCCCAGGTCCCCAAGTCAGAGCTTGACCAGCGGACCGGCGGCGCCAACCATCAGGGCGTGGCCCTGCGCGTCGCGCCCTATGAGTACAAAACCGCTGACGACCTGGTGCGCCTGGCCGAGGAGGCGGCGCAGCCGCCGTTGATCGTCGCCCTGGACCAGGTCACCGACCCGCACAACTTGGGCGCGGTCTTGCGCTCGGCGGCCGCCTTCGGGGCACACGGCGTCTTGATCCCGCAGCGCCGCTCGGCCGAGATGGGGCCGACGGCCTGGAAGGTGTCGGCCGGGGCGGCCGCGCGGGTGCCGGTCGCCCGAACGCCCAACCTGGTCAGGGCGTTGGAGCAGTTCAAGGCGCAGGGGCTGTTCGTGGTCGGCCTGGACGCCCAGGGGGCCGCCGATGCCGCCGACCTGGCCTTGGCCGCCGGGCCGGTCGCGCTGGTGGTCGGTTCGGAGGGCAAGGGGCTCGGCCGCCTCGTCCGCCAGACTTGCGATTTGACGGTCTCCATCCCGATGGCCAGCGGAACCGAATCGTTGAACGCGGCGGTGGCCGGCGGCATCGTGCTCTACGAAGTCGCCAAACAACGCCGGACCAGCAGCTGAACCGGCGTCCTAAACCGGCGGGCTCGACCCGGCTCCGGGCGACGCCAGCGGCGCCGCCTCGAGGTCGGTGTGGGTGAAATCGTCGCCCACGAACAGCAGGTCCTCGCCGGTGGCGGCGGCCAGGGCGTAGCTGAAGCAGTCGCCCAGATTGAGGCGGGCCGGGTGGCCGCTGCCTTTGCCGAAGTCGCGGTAGGCGGCTCGGGCCAGGCGGGCGTGCTCGGCCGTGAACGGGATTGTCTCGATGCCGTAGGCGTCCAGCAGGGCGTCGAGGCGGCGGTTGGCCTCCGGCCTGGACCGGTCGTCCAGGACGCAGCCGATCTCCACATAGGTCGGCGCGGACAGGTTGGCTCGGGGCGCTTGCAGCAGCGTCTCGGAAAGAGCCTCGGCCAAGGGTTCACGCCGCCAGATGGCCACGATGGCAGAGGTGTCAACGATCATTGGGGCAGTCCCCGGTCGTCGTAGAGGCCGTCCATTGCCCGCTGGATGCGCTCGGACTCGTCCGGCGGCGCGCTCAGCCAGATGCCCTGGAGCACCCGGTCCACCTTGGCCCGGCGCCCGGCCGGGCCGGAGGCGGACGTTTCGGCCAAGCTGCGGGTCAAAGCGTGGGTGATGGCCCCGGTCTGGGTCATGCCGGTCCGCGCGGCCAGCCGCTTGGCCAACTCGATCGTTTGGCTGTTCTTGATCGTCAGCGCCATCGCCTCAGAATACACCAATACACCTCAGTCATACACCATGGTTCCTGCAGGCTGGGTCGCGGGGTTGATCAGGCCATGGGGACGTCATCGGCGGCGGGCAGTTGGATGGTGTCGGCCAGGATCAATTCGGACTCGTCGCGGCGGTGGGTCAGGACGTTGGCGAGGTAACTGGCCACCGCCTCGTCCAAGGGCACGTAGCGCGACTCGCGCTGGGACATGAACCAGCGGTGCTCCAGGATCTCGTGGTAGACCTGCGGCAACTCGAGTTTGCCGCGCAACTCGCGGGGGACCGAGCGGACGGCCGGCTCGAAGACGTGGGTCAGCCAGTCGTGCGCCACGAAATCCTCTTCGGCCTCCAACTGGCCGGAATGCACGCGGTAGGTGTCGAGGTCGTTGAGCAGGCGCCGGGCTTGATTCTCTTGCACGTCCAACCCGGTCAGCCTGAACAGCCGCCGGGAGTGGTGCCCGGCGTCGACCACCTGCGGGCGGATGTGCAAGGCGGTGCCGTCCGGGTCGGAGGTCATCGACATCTCGGCGATGTCGAAGCCCAAGTCGTTGAGCCGGTTGATGCGGTCCTGGAGGCGCCAGCGGGCGTCCGCCGAGATGGTCTCCTCCTCGGTCAGGGCGCGCCACAACTGGTCGTAGCGCTCGGTCAGGAAGTCCCCCACGGCGATCGGGTCGAGGTCGTCCTCGAGCATCTCGCCCGCCTCTAAGTCCATCAACTCCCCGATCACATTGGTGCGGGCCAGGTCGATGTCATAGGCCCGCTGCCCGCTGGTCAACTGCTCGTGCAAGGCCCCGGTCTCGGCGTCGACCAGATAGGCCGAGAACTCTTTGGCGTCGCGCCTGAACAAGGTGTTCGACAGCGACACGTCCCCCCAATAGAAGCCCAGCAGGTGCATCCGCACAATCAGCAGGGCCAGGGCGTCGAGCAGCCGCGTCGCCATGTCGGGCCGCAAGCGGTAGGAGAACAGCGCCCGGTAGGGCAGCGAGAACTGCAAGTGCTGGGTCAGCAAGGCGGCGTCGAGGGGCTCGCCCTGGGCCGTGGTCCGGCCGGAGACCACCGCCACCGGCGCCACTGACGGCGCGTCGAGCGAGGCCAAGTCTTTGAGCAGGCCGTATTCGCGCCAGGCGGTGTAGGAGGCGATCTCTTTGACCGCCAGCACCCGGCCCGAGAGCTTGACGAAGCGGACGACGTGCCGCGAGATGCCGCGCGGCAGCGCCAGCACCACGTCGCTTGGCCATTCGGCCAGGGGAAGCCGCCAGGGCAGGTCAAAAAGGGCCGAGTCGGGGGTCGCGGCGGTGATCGTGAGGGCTTGGGCCATATCTGTAGCTCCCCGATAGTCGCAGTCATTCGTTGGCGCCGAGGCGCCGGTTCGCCAGCCGTCAGTTCGGCATTCGTCCGATGCCGTCCGGCACCGTTACGCTACACCGCCGCCCCGGGCGATTCGACGGCACGGTGCGGCAACGGCATCGTGCCTCAAAACCTGACAAAAGGCGAACCGCCGCCCGAAGCTGCCTCTGCGAGCCGGCTTCGGGCGGCGGCCCCAAGCGTTACTGGCCGTGCCGGGAGGCGGTCACTCCGGCAGGCGCTCGCCCGTCGAGGCCGAGAAATTGTGCTGCTCGCCGGGGCGGATGGAGAAGTAGACCGTCTCGCCCTTGCGCGGCACCGCCCGCGGGTCGACGCGCGCGATCAGCGAGCCGCCCTGCAGCGTGGTGGTCTCCGGGTCGGAGCCCTTGAGCGTGCCGTAGGCGTAGGCGTCCGAGCCGAGCTCCTCGACAATGTCGATCTCGACCGGGATGGCGCCGGGCGTCTCGGCCGTGGCCGGCTCCAGGTTCTCCGGGCGGAAGCCGACCGTCAGCTTGCCCTCGTCGTCCGGGACGATGGCGGCCTGGACCTCGCGGCTGAGCGGCACCTTGGCCTCACCGATCAGGACCTGGCCGCTTTGGACCGGGAAGGTGCCTATGTTCATGGCCGGCGAGCCGATGAAGGTGGCGACGAAGGCGTTCGACGGCTTGTCGTAGAGCACCAGCGGCGAGCCGACCTGCTGGAGCAGCCCGTCTTTGAGGACCGCGATGCGGTCGCCCATGGTCAGGGCCTCGGTCTGGTCGTGGGTGACGTAGACCGTGGTGACGCCGAGCCGGCGCTGGAGCGAGGCGATCTGCGTGCGGGTCGAGACGCGCAGTTTGGCGTCGAGGTTCGACAGCGGCTCGTCCATCAGGAAGACGCGGGGCTGGCGGACGATCGCCCGGCCCATGGCCACGCGCTGGCGCTGGCCGCCGGACAGGGCCTTCGGCTTGCGCGCCAGGTATTCCTGCAGGTCGAGGATCTTGGCCGCCTCGTCCACCCGCTGGCGGATCTCGGCCTTCGGCATGCCGGCGATCTTCAGCGCGAAGCCCATGTTGTCCGCCACGGTCATGTGCGGGTAGAGGGCGTAGTTCTGGAACACCATCGCGATGTCGCGGTCTTTCGGCTGGACGTCGGTGACGTCGCGGTCGCCGATCATGATCCGGCCGTCGTTGACTTCCTCCAAGCCCGCCAGCATCCGCAGCGACGTCGACTTGCCGCAGCCGGACGGGCCTACCAGGACCAAGAACTCGCCGTCTTCAATGTGCAGGTCGAGGTGGTCGACGGCGGGGCGTTCAGTGCCCGGATAAATCCGAGTCGCCCCATCAAAGGTCACAGTTGCCATGACATACTTCCCTTCACCGGCAGGTACGTGCCGGACGATCCGTTGTGAAGCGCTGACCGGGCCTTTCACCGCCCGGATGGCACATGCTCAATCTTTGAGCACGCCTTCCATAGTGCCACACCGGGCCACCGGGCCGACACCGCAAACTGGGCCTTCGTCTGGGCTGGGGCCCCGACCAGGGGCACCGACCAGGCAAAATGTCGATTTCGTGTAACAATACCTACGCAAAACCGCCCACCAGTTCCGCTTTCGGCGCAGCCGAGGCCGCGGCGGGCGCCGGCGCCGGGTCCTTGGCCGCGCCTTGGCCGCCTCTCCGGGGGGAGCGTTTGGGCCGGTCAGGTCCGGGAACTGAGGTCTGCCGGAGGGGGCCGGGCGGGGCCTTGGACGGCTCTCGGCGCGACCGGCGGGGCCGGTCTGGCGGGTCGGGGCCGGGAGGGCGCGCCCGGCCCGCCGGAGCCCCCAGGCGCGACAATGGTTTTATGGATTCCAGTCCCGTGTGCCCGGTCAGCGGGAACCAAATCACCATTGAGGCAGGGCCTTACCGGGCTGTGATCGCTTCGGTCGGGGCGACTTTGCGCCAACTTCAGTACGTCGGCCGCGACCTGGTGGTGCCGTTCGCGGCCGACCAGGTGCGCCCGCTTTACCGGGGGGCGGTCTTGGCGCCGTGGCCGAACCGGGTGGTCGACGGCCGCTACCGCTTGTCCGATGCCGTCCAGCAGTTGCCGCTCAACGAGCCGGCCCGCTCGCACGCTTTGCACGGCTTGGCCTTGTGGCTCGACTTCGCGGTCGCGGACCAGGGGGAGGCCTCGGTCTCGCTGGTCCAAGAGATCGAGCCGCAGGCCGGCTACCCGTTCCGGGTCGCCTTGGAGGTGATCTACAGGGTCGATGCCGTGCGCGGGCTGACCTGGCAGGTGACGGCCGTCAACATGGGGCCTGGGGCGGCGCCCTACGGCACGGCGCCGCATCCTTACCTGATGGCGGGCTCGTCGCCGCTCGACCGGTGGCGGCTGACCCTGCCCGCCGCCAGTTTCATCGCGGTCGAGGGCGACCGGCTGCTGCCGGCCGGCCCGCGCTCCGTGGCCGGTGGCGACTTCGATTTCCGGTCCGGCCGGGGCATCGGCGCGGCCAAGATCGATCACGCCTTCGGCGATGTGTCCTGGGACCCCTCGGGCTACGCCACCGCCGTGCTGGACGACCCGACCGGCACCGGGGTGACGATCACCTGGGACAAGACCTGCCCGTGGGTCCAGGTCTGCACCGCCGACCAGCCGTCCCCGGAGCTCAGCCGCCTGGGCCTGGCGGTCGAGCCGATGACCTGCCCCCCGAACGCCTTCAACTCCCACCAAAACTTGGTCTGGCTAGACCACGGCCAAACCCACCAAGCCACCTGGCAGATCCGAGCCTGGTGACTGCAAAGCCGGGGCCGGCCCCTTTGTCCTGACGAAGGGTGTGTCCCCAGGTTTGAGACGAAAGGACCGTCCCCAGGTTTACCCGGGTTTGCGCGGTTCTGCGCTTGGCTTGCCCGGTGCCGCTGCGCGGCGGTCGTCAGGCGGCCAGGGCGGTGGCCAGGTGGTCGAGGAAGCGGACAACGGCGGGCGGATCGGGCAGGCGCAGTTCGGCGGCGGTGCGGCCGAGCCCGACCTTTATCCCCAGGTCAGGCGGGCGGATTTGCCTCAGCGCCAGTTCATCAGTGGTGTCGTCGCCGGCGAAGACCAGCCGGTCGGCCTGGACTGCCCGCTTCAGGCGGGCCAGGGCGGCCGCCTTGCCAGCCGGCAGGACCGAGACCTCGACCACCATTTTGCCGGGCAGGACGTGGCCGCCCAAGTCGCGGCCCAGTTCGGCGGCCCGGGCCTGGAGGCGGGCGGCGGCGTCGCGGTTGGCCATCGGCCGGGTGTGGAAGACGGCGGCGAAAGGCTTGGCCTCGACCCAGGCGCCGGGCGCCGAAGCGGCCAAGCGGGCGAGGCCGGACGAAATCGCCTTCAGGCGGTCCGCCCGCGCGGGCGAGAGGGCGACTGGTTCAAGCGCCGCCCGGCCGCCGGCCATCCGGCCGCGTTCGGCCCCGTGCGAGCCGACCAGCAGTGTCCCGCCCGGCGGCTGCGCCAACCGGGCCAGGTCGGCCGCGGGCCGCCCCGACACCAGCGCCAATTGGACCCGCCCGATCAGGCTGAGGCGGGCCAGCGCCGAGGCTGCGCCCGGCGCCATCCGCGAGAGGTCCGGGTCGGCCACCAACGGCGCCAGCGTGCCGTCGAAGTCCAACGCCACCAGCAATCGCCGGGCCGCCGCCAGGCGTTCGACGGCGCCCGCCCAGCCGGCCGCGGTCACCGCCCCGCGAGCCTCGGTCACCGCCCAGCCAGCGCGCCGAGGAAGGATTCGGCCCAGGCCCCGACGTCGTGCTCGAGCACGCGGCGGCGCAGCGCCTGCATCCGCCGCCGCTGTTCCTTGGGGCTCATCGCCACCGCCCGCAGGATCGAGCCTTTGAGCCCGTCGATGTCATGGGGGTTCACCAGCAAGGCTTGGCGCAATTCGTCGGCCGCGCCGGTGAACTCGGACAGGACCAGGGCGCCGCGACCGTCGACGCGGGCGGCGACGTACTCCTTGGCGACCAGGTTCATGCCGTCGCGCAGGGCGGTCACCAACATGACGTCGGCGGCCAGGTAGAGCGCCGCCATCTCGTCCGCGTCCTGGTTCTGGTGCAGATAGTGGATGGCGGGCGAGCCGAGCGACCCGAAATCGCCGGCGATCCGCCCAACTGTGGTCTCGACATCGTCCCTCAAAGTCTGATACGCGCTGACGTTGCCGCGCGACGGCGAGGCGACCTGCACCATCACCACGCCGGGCACGGTCAACCGGCCCTCGCGCAGCAGCTCCTCGTAAGCCTTCAACCGATGGGCGATCCCCTTGGTGTAGTCGAGCCGGTCGACGCCGAACAGGACGCGGTCGGGGTTGCCCAGCTCGGAGCGGATCTCGCGGGCGCGGGCCTGGACGCGGGGCAGGTGGGCGCGGGCGTCCACGGCCGCCGAGTCGATCGAGATCGGGAAGGCCGCCGAGAGCACGTCGCGCACCGAACCATCCGATTCGGGGACAAAGATGTGGTGCCCGCGAGTCGTCAACCCGGTCAGGCGGCGCACGCAGGAGCGGAAGTTGCCGGCGTCTTGGGCGCGTTGGAAGCCGATCAGGTCGGCGCCCAGCAGCCCGGTCAGGATTTCCCGGCGCCACGGCAGCTGGGCGAACAAGGCCTCCGGCGGGAAGGGGATGTGGTTGAAGAAGCCGACCCTCGCGTCCGGCCGCAGCTGCTTGATCATCGAGGGGGCGAGCTGCAGTTGGTAGTCGTGCACCCAGACCGTCCCGCCCTCGGCCACGGCCCCGGCCGCCACCTCGGCGAACTTGGCGTTGACGGCCCGGTAGGCCTCGTGCCATTCGCGGTGGTACTCGGGCGGGGTGATGACGTCGTGGTACAGCGGCCAGAGCGTCGAGTTCGAGAAGCCCTCGTAATAGTCCGCGATCTCCTCGGAAGTCAGCGACACCGGGATCGACAGCACCCCGTCCAACCGGATCGGGTCGAAGCCGAGGTCGGGGGCGCCGGGCCAGCCGACCCAGGCCCCGGCCCGCTGTTTCAGCACCGGCTCCAGGGCCGTCACCAGGCCGCCGGGCGAATGCCGGTAGGTCCGGCCGCCGTCGTCGTCCACGGTCACGTCGATCGGGAGTCGATTTGACACCACGACAAGATCGGACTGCGTGGCGGTCATCGGGCTTCTCCTCGGCGTGTCAAAGGGCAACTAAATGGTAATGATAGTGCAAAGGTCAGATTATGCGGTGGTCGGGTGCGGTTTCGGTGGGTTTTGCCCGATGCCGTCTGCCCGCCTTTCGCGCGCCCGCGCCGGCCCCAGCCGCCCGGCTCGGGCGGCCGGCCGCGGCCACCCGGGCGGCGGGCTGGGACTACCCCGGCGGCATCGGACAACCACTAAGGTTGTGTCACCGAAGTCAAGACGGAAGGTAGCCCGAATGCGTGACCAGGACTCCACGGTCCGCCACTCCGTGGACGGCTCCGCCCAATCGAGGACGTGGCTGTGGGCGTCGATCCTGGCAGCCATCATGATGGTGGCGGCGGCCCTGCTGTACATCTTTGTGGTGCGCGAGAAGAACGCCGAGCCGGAACCCGCTCCGACTGTCACGGTGACCAAGACCGCCCCGGCCCCGACTCCCACCATCTCGCCGTCGCCCAGGGAATCTGGCACAGCCTTCTACGACCGGCTGCCCTCGGTGGTGGGCGCGTACGTGTTCACGGCCGTGGCCGAGAACCCGGATTGGGAGGCCTTGGGCGCCTTCGACGCCTACACGCTGACATACTCCGACGGGACCGACCAGGTCACCCTCTTGGCCGGCCAGTGGCGGACCGAGGAAGCCGCCGCCGAGGCGTTCGACGCCCTGGGCGGCCCCGACGGCTGGCCCGGCCCGGCGGTCGACCTGTCTTCGACCATCTGCCCCGAGCCGCCCGACCCGGACACCAAGGCCATCTGGGCCAACCGGACGGCCGTCTTCCAAGTCGACGCCCCAGCCGGCGGCGCCACCCAGTTCTACTGCCTAATGCCCATGTGACCCTAAACCCGGGGACGGTCCTTTCGTACACCCGGGGACGGTCCTTTCGTCTCAAACTCGGGGACACACCTTCTACACCCGGGGACGGTCCTTTCGTCTCAAACTTGGGGACACACCTTGCCCTTCTTAGCGGGGTCGAGTCTGGATTTCGGTGGTCAAGAGGGCGGCGAATCGGGCCGGTGTGACGACCCAGTCGCCCTTTTGGGAGTGGCGGGCGTTGCCGGTGACGAGCCAGGCGTCGGCGCTGACCGCCGCCTCAACCAGCATCCGATCCGATTCATCGGTCATTTCCTCCGGCCAGCCGGTTGGCGTGACCGCCCAACCGAACTGAATCAGCTTGGCGATCAACTCGGCTGCGTCCTGGGCGGCGAAGCCGAATCGCTCCCGCGCCAACGCCCGCTGGTATTCCGCCAAGACGCGGCCGTCGAAAAGCGCCACGAACCGGCGGCTCGCCAGGTGGGCCAGCACTTGTCCAGGTGGACCCACCGAATTCAGCAGGCCCAAGACCAAGACGTTGGTGTCGAGGACGGCCCGGAGTGGTGCGGACCGGATCATGGGGCGCGGGTCAGGGCCGCTTTGATCTCCGCCTCGATTTCCTGTTCGCTCATGGCGCTGGCACCCGCAGCCGCCGCCTGGGCCTGCAAGCGGGGTGACTCGCCCCCTGGGGCCCACAGGGCGCGGCCGCAAGCGTTGGATCAACCGGTGGAAGCCGGCCCTGAACGCCTTCGCAATCAGCGTCCCCGGGCCGACTCGACCCGGCGGAGGACAACTAACAATGCAAACCCCGCCCACCCTTATTGACATAGACCCTCGCGATCAACTTGACATGAGGCAAGACGTGGTGCTGGCGACACGGCGGCGGGTGCCTGCCCAGGCGCAACCATGGCCGAGGGGTTGCGGCCGGGCGCCAACATGCGAGAAGGTGAGTGGGTGAGCGTGGGCGCCGAAGCGGTCGCGCCGGCGGTGCGGATCGACGGCCTGAGGGTTCAGCGTGGGCGCCGGACGGTCCTGCCGAATCTGTCCTTGGAGATCCCGCGCGGCCAGGTGGTCGGCCTGCTGGGGCCTTCCGGGGGCGGCAAGACCACCTTGATGCGCGTCATCGTCGGCGTGCAAATCGTGGCCGGGGGCGCGGTCGAGGTTCTGGGGCGCCCGGCCGGGACGCCGGAACTGCGGCCGAAGGTCGGGTACATGACCCAGGCGGCATCGGTCTACGCGGACCTGACGGTGGCCGAGAACCTGGCCTACTTCGGGGCGCTGGCGGGCATCGGCAAGGCCCGCCAGGCCGAGGTCCTGGACCAGGTCGACTTGACCGCAAGGGCCGGCCAAAAGGCGGCCAGCCTGTCCGGCGGCGAGCGTTCGCGGACGTCGCTGGCGGTGGCCCTGCTAGGGCGGCCCGAATTGCTGGTCCTGGACGAGCCGACGGTCGGCCTGGATCCGGTGCTGCGCCAGTCGCTGTGGGGTTTGTTCCGAAGCCTGGCCGCCGGCGGCGCGACCCTGCTGGTGTCGTCGCACGTCATGGACGAGGCCGCCCGCTGCCACCGCCTGATCCTGCTCCACCAGGGCCGCCTGCTGGCCGACTCCACCCCAGCCGGGTTGCTCGAACTGACCGGCGCGAAAAACGCCGAGGAAGCCTTCTTGATCCTCGAGCGCGAGGCCGGTGAGGGGCCGTGAGCCCGGCCCGCACGGCGGCGACGGCCCGCCGGGTCTTGACCCAGCTGCGGCACGACCCGCGCTCGATCGCCTTGATCATGGTCATCCCGTGCGTCGTCCTGGGGATTGTGGCCTGGATGTTCAACGCCACCCCCGCCGTGCTCGACCGCTTCGGCCCCATGCTCCTGGCGATCTTCCCGGCTTTCGTGATGTTCCTGGTCACCTCGGTCACCATGCTGCGCGAGCGGACCAGCGGCACGCTTGAGCGGCTGATGACGACGCCGGTCTCGAAGGGATCTTCTCCCCTATGTGTGGGTGGTTTTCGGGGCGCGCCGTGGGGTGGTGGGGGTGCGCATGCCGCTGTCCTTGTAGATTGCCGGTTGTCACTATTCGGCTGCTTCGAGGAGGCGC